>CAOKRC010000008.1 GCA_948471035.1 uncultured Clostridium sp. | reverse complement strand
ATTTTTTATAGCATTTGCTAAATTACCCATGAAATTAGAATCCATTAAACAACCCTCCTTATGTGGTAGGGATAAAAGCATGTAATATGGCTTTTATATGCAATCAACCACAATAAGTATTAATACTATATAGTATATGCAATTAAAAATTAAAAGTTACAAATTTATTTGTTATAATTCGTAGAAGATAAAATGCCCCATTTATTTAAGGGGGCTGTCAGCGTAGCTGACTGGGGGGGAATATATTTATACTTAATTGAACCCCAATTATCCTAAGCAATATAAGCAAAAACGAGCCAATTTGTAATACAAATTTAATATAAAATTAATAGAACTAAAGAATGGTGGGAAGCCTGTTATTTCCGTAGATAAGTATAAGTAATAAATAATAAAATAGGAAAATATTGTCCTTGAAAATAATAAAAAAAATAGTATTATAATATATAAATATATAAAAAAACAAAAAATACATAAAAACATAACAAAATATTACACATAACGACACCAAGCGACACCAAGAAAAATATTTTACATAAAACGTTGTTTTTTTAGCATAAACACTTGAAAAAGTGCGAAAAAAAAGGTATAATGGAATATGGCAGTATAAAATAAAAATTAGGAGGAATAAATAAGATGAATCAAAAATTATTAAGTAAGGTACTTGCAACAATGTTAGCAGTGGTTTTAACATTCGCAAACTTCATAATGCTTGGAGTATATGCTACAAAATCATATGCAACAAATGATACACTAGAAAACCAAACCATAGTATCAAACAATGAAAATGTTGAGTTTGATGCTTATTTTGTGAATGGTAGTGGAAAGAAAACACATACTTCAAAACAAGATATAGATATGGTTCAAAAATTATATTTGTTAGTCAATGTAAAAAAAGGATATTTAAAAAATGCTAAAATAGAAATGGTAGGAGAAAACCAAACTAAAGCAAATTTTAAAATCATAAATAGTGAGCAAAATCTTGAAATGATTGAAAACATTGATGTAGAAAACAATATAATTTCATTAAAGCAATTAAATAGTGGTACACAAATTGTATTAGAAATACCAATTGCAAATACAAAATTAGATATGTTTGATTTATCAGATTTTAGTAAAATAAATAATATAAAATTAACAGGTGAATATCAAGCAAATGATGGAAAAACAGTTAATATAGAAAAAACAATAAATGCAAGGGTAGAATGGGAAAAAGATATAGAAATAGAAGTAGAACAAGCTAAAAAAGCATTTATACCATATAATATAGGTGAAAAATCAAGCACAATTTTACAAACAGTTATAAAAACAGGAATAGTAAATAATGCCTTACCTGTTAAAGAAACAAAAATTACCCTAAAAGCTATAGAAGCAAATGGAGTAAAACCAAAAGAAGTAGTAGTAGCAAGTAAAAATAATTTAAACTTTGGAAAAGACAATTGGAATTATAATGAAGAAACAGGAATAATTACAATAATAGTAGAAAATAAAGAAAACAACAATAAAATAGAATGGGATAAAAATTTAAAAGACGAATTTGTAATAACATATATATTTAACCAAAAAATTGAAACTATAGAAACAGCTCAACAAGCAAAAGTAGAAATAGACGCATATAGTAGTGTACAAATAAAAAAAGAAAAAGAAGATACACTACAAATTAGTGAAAATGAAATTAAAGGGAATATTGTAGAAACAAACTTAGAAATACCTGAAGCATTAAGCAAAGGATATTTATATACAAAACAACAAAAAGAAACAGAGTATTTTGAAAATGTGAAAGTACAAGTATCATACGCTAATATGGTAGATAAAATAGTAGTAGAAAATAAAATAGATAACTTTGTAAACTCAAAAAATGAAGTAAACCAAGCTATATCATACTATAAAACTACGAAAGTAAACAAAAAAGACTTTGAAAAAGTATTAGGAACAGATGGGTTTATTAAAATATTAGGAGCAAATGGAGAAGAACTAGTAATATTCACAAAAGAATCTATAGTAGATGAAAATGAAAATTTTGTTTATACATATAAAAACGAAATAAATGAGATTAAAATAGAAACATCAAAACCAATTGAAGAAGGAACAATAAAAATAAGTCATGTAAAAAGCCTAAAGGGAAAAACAAATTATACAAAAGCACAAATAGCAGATTTTCAAAAATTACAAATAGCTACTATATCAAAGGTAGAATATGAAAACGTTAAAATGCAAGTTGCAGAAACTTCAAAAGATATTACTCTTATTGCACCATCTACAAAAATAGAAGTAGAAACAAATAAAAAGGATTTATCAACAGTAGTAAAAAATGAAAATGTAGAAATTAAAGTATTATTAAAAACAAATGACATTACCTGTGATTTATATAAAAATCCAAGTGTAGAAATAGTACTACCAAATTATATAGAAGAAGTAACAATAAAAGATATTAATCTATTATTTGATAATGAACTAAAAATAAAAAACCACGAAACATACAAAAATAATGAAGGAAACACAGTAATTAGAGTAACTATAGAGGGTGAACAAACAAGTTATAATCAAAACGAATTATCAAAAGGTGCAAATCTTGTAATAAATACAGATATTACATTAAAAAAATTAACACCAACAAAAGAAGATGTAATAAAAGCATATATAACAAACGAATTAGTAACAACATTTGAATTTACAGAACCTACAAAAGCAAGAGCTATGGCAAATAAAGGTTATACATATACAAGTTTAAATGCAGTAGCACCAATTGGAGTAGTTACTACTAACTCACTTGAAGGGTATAATTCAAAAAATGAAACAGTAACATCAATTAGTGGTGAAGAACGTATAGGAAAATTAGAAACAAGAACAGATGCAAAAACAGCTACAGTAAAAATGGATGTAATAAACAATTATTCTAACCCAATAAATAACATAGTTATATTAGGTAGAATACCAGCAGCTGGAAATACAAACACTTCTACTAAAGAAGACTTAGCATCTAATTTAACATTAACTTTAAATAACAAAATTGTAGCAAGTGGAATAGATGAAAACAAAGTAACAATATATTATAGCAAAAATGCAAAGGCAAGCAAAGACTTAGCCGATAAGAATAATAATTGGACTACATCTTACGAAAATTTAGCAGATGTTAAATCATATTTGATAGTATTAAATGACTACCAAATGAATACAGGAGATACTGTACAATTTAGCTACAATGTACAAATACCAGAAAACTTAAAACACGATATGTCTACATATGCTATATATACTGTATATTTTGAGAACATCAAGGCAAAAGAAAGAACATTAGAAAGTGTAACAGCAACAAAAGTAGGACTAACTTCAGGACAAGGACCAGATTTACAAGTTAATACAAAAGCAAATGTAGAAGGCGAGGTTAAAGAAGGAGAAATAATTAAATATACAGTACAAGTAACAAACAATGGAAAATTACCAGTTAATAATGTTACAATATCTGCAAATATACCTGAAAATACTGTATATACATATATAGATGGAACAGGAACAGAAGATGAAAGACTATATAACAATAAAATAACTACATATGTACAAAAAATAAATTCTATACAAGTTGGAGAGACAAAAGAAATAACATATGAAGTAGAAGCTGGGGAACTTAAACAAGATGTAAAAGAGTTAGAATTATTACAAAAAGCAAGTGTTACAGTAGAAGGATATGAAGAAACATTTGCCTCAAATGAAATAAAAACAAAACTAGTACAAGGAAACTTAAAACTTAGTTTAAACTTAGTACAAATACCAGAAACCTATCCAAGACAAGTTGGAGATGAAGTAACATATAAAATAGACCTTACTAATGTAAATTCTATTTCAAAAAAAGATGTTAAGATTACCCAAGAACTAAAAGATGGTGTAAGCTTTATAGGTGCATCACAATATGGTGTATATAACCAAAACACAAATACAGTTACATGGGATTATAATATAATTGCTGGAAATGCAAGCAAAACACTTTATGTAACAGTAAAAGTAGATGAATTAAAAGATAATACATATCAAAAAACAATATCTAGCAAAATAACAGCAAAAAATGCAGATTTTGAAGTAGCATCAAATACTATCAGCTTTGAAGTAAAAAAAGGAATTATAACTGTAAAACAAACTACAGAAACACCAAAAGAAGTTACAGAAGGTTCAAACATTGTATACCATACTACAATAGAAAATATAGGAACAGGTAGTGTAACAGGAATTAAAATTACAA
Source organism: uncultured Clostridium sp. (assembly GCA_948471035.1). Taxonomy (GTDB): domain Bacteria; phylum Bacillota; class Clostridia; order TANB77; family CAG-508; genus RGIG8482. Next base: position 50,575 of record CAOKRC010000008.1, on the reverse strand, counting down.
ATGTGATGTCTAATGAACTTGAATTTGTAAAAGCACAATATTCATTAAATGGCAAAACAACTAATGCTGGAAAAACAATTGCACTTTCAGGATTAGGTGGAAAAGAGAAAATAGAATTAACTGTTTACTTAAAAGCAAAAAATGTGCCAGATGGAAAAGAGTTTGTAGAAGTTAAAAATGCAGTAAAAATTGAACAAGATGGACAACCTGAAATATTATCTAATGAAATAGTAAATAAAGTTACTAAAAAAGCATCTTCAGTTATAGACCCAGTAGCACCAGAAAAACCAGTAGAAGGTACACATTCTATTACAGGAATTGTATGGCAAGACTTAAATAATAATGGCTCAAGAGATGAAGAAGAAAAAGGAATGGATAACGTTAAAGTTATATTAATAAATGCAGTAAATGGAGAAATTGTAAAAGATATAGTAACAGGAAAAAATAAAGAACAACAAACAGTATCTGGAGGAAGATATACTTTTAATAACTTACAATCAGGTAAATATATGGTAGCATTCTTATATGATACAGAAAAATATGTAGTAACTGAATATCAAAAAGAAGGAATAAATGATGATAAAAATTCAGACGCTATTTTATTAGACATAGAAATAGAAGGAAAAAAACAACTAGTAGGAGTAAGTGACACCTTAGAATTAAATGACAAAGATATAAACAATATAGATTTAGGTTTAGTAGAAAATCAAAAATTTGATTTAAAACTAGATAAAGTAATTACAAAAATACAAATGCAAGCAAATGGAGAAACTAAAGAATATAATTTTAAAGATACAAAATTTGCAAAATTAGACTTAAATGAAAAAACAATAAAAGATACAAGCATTGTTATAGAGTACAAAATAAGAGTAACAAATGAAGGTAAAGTAGCAGGATATGCAAAGAAAATTGTAGATTATCTACCAGAGGGAATGACATTCTCATCAGAACTAAACAAAGACTGGTATCAATCTTCAAATGGAAATGTATATAATTCTAAGTTAGCAAATACTTTAATTAATCCAGGCGAAACAAAAGAAGTTACATTATTATTAACAAAGAAAATGGATGAAAACAATTTAGGCTTAATAAATAACACAGCAGAAATATATGAAAGTTATAATGACCTTGGAATTAAAGATGTAGATTCTACACCTGCAAATAAGGTACAAAATGAAGATGATATAAGCTCAGCAGATGCAATGATAGGTGTTAAAACTGGAGAAGTATATGTATATATATTAATTACAATAATAAGTATGGGAATTCTTGTAGTAGGAATTTACTATATTAATAAAAAAGTTTTACAAAAGATATAAAAGAAAGGAGGAAAAATAATGAAAGTAAACAAACTAAAAATACTTATATTAGGGATAATACTTATACTAGGAATAAGTATAGCAAACTATAGTTTTGCATTTGTAGTATTTGATGGAGAAGAAGGAGTAGAAAACCGTAGATTTAAACCACATACAATATTAGTAGATAGTAAAGAAGAATTATTTTATTGTATTAACCATGGTGGAAGTTATAATGCAACACTAACTAAAGAACAATTTGAAGCATATAAGGTAAATTATGAAACACCTACAAGTTGTACTGTTTGCGGTGGATTAAAACCAGCTTGGACAGGAGAGTTAAGATATATGCAATATTCTCATAATAGGACATTAAACGTATTTGAACATCAAGATGAAGCATATATTTTAGCAAATGCACAAGAAAATGGAACATTAACAAGTATGGATACAGCATTTGCTACATGGGCATCAACAGTTAGTAACCCAAGACAAGAGGCAGAACAAGCAGATGAAGGAATTGCATATAAAGCATTTTATGATAGTATTCATAGTGGAGCTACAGATATATTTCAATCATTAGTACAAGATTTAACAGTTAAAGATGATGTTAAAGTAGTAGTTAACCAAAATGAAGATTATTACATTGTAGGACCATTTAATATTACTTATCCAGATGGAAGATATGCAGGAAAAAATCCAGATGGAAGATATGCAGAAAAAAATAAATTTAGTTGGATTAGTGGTATAACAGCAGTTACAGATGTAGGAGACTATACAGCAACAGTTCTTTCATCTACAGGAAGCGAAATAACAGGATATGGCAAAGATGGAGATAGTAGTTTAAATGGGGAAACATTTTATATAAAATTTTATTCTACAGATGCAACAAATGTAAAAATAAAAGTGAATTTTGGATATATAGAACATGTTTATGCTGAACTTGAAGAATATACAGGTCAATATGTATATCGTTATTGGAAAAGAGAAATAGTAAGTAAGTTTCATGATAATGGTGAAGATGGATGGGAAGAGGATTGGCACGATGGAGAAAAATACAAACTATGTGAAAAATATGGACCATCTACTCAAGTACTAATGATGGCAAAAAAATGGAGTGAAGAAGGTTCAGAGGGAGAACAAAATTTAATAGCAAAAAAATATTATGGAAATGCAACATTAGAAATTACTCCAGGTGGAACAGTAATAGACCTAACTATGAAAATAGAAGGAGATGTATTTTTAGATAAAGATACAGGAAAAGTAAATACTGGAAACCAAAAATTTAATAATGGAGAAGAATTAAAAGGTGTAGAAGTAACTTTATATGATGAAGCAGGAAACCAAGTAACCGCAACAGCATACAATTACCATAAACATGAAGGAAATTCATCAACATATGGAGGGTGTTATACAATACCTGTGTACCATAGTCATAGTGGAAGTATAGAAACACTAGGTTCATGTTTTTCTTTAGCAAACCATACTCATGAAGGAAATCCATTATCAGGTGGAGGATGCTATAATAAACCAATATATCATGAACATGAAGAATCATGTTATGGAGAGCCTAAACAAATGCTAATAATATGTGAAAAAGTAGAAGGACAGTTTGAATATTATGATACAATTTATCATCATCATACAGATGAATGCCATAATGGCAATGGAAATCTAAAATGTGGTATGGAAGAAGGACAAGAAATAGGAACAAAGCCAATTTATCACGTACATACAAAGGATTGTTATGGCTGTAAAAAAGAAGAACATAGACATACAGATGATTGTTATGACGAAGATGGAGGTAGTCAAACAATATGTGACTATATAGAACATATACATTGTATAGAAGGAATATGTAAAATACCAGTACATGAACATACTGGTGAATGTTATGGTGAGGATGAAGATGGAGATCCAGAAATAATATGTGGAAAAAATGCTCATACACATTGTAGTCGTCTTGCACGTGAGATTATATGTGGTAAATCAGGCGAGATAGAGGAATATGCTATAAATTGTGGAGTAACAATTACTTATTCACAAACTTGTGGTAAAATAGAGGGAACAATAGAATATTATAAACCAAGCTGTGATAAAATGTATGATAGTTCTTATCAAATACCAGGAATACAATTAACAGATGATAATGGACATTACATATTTGCTAACTTAAATTCACAGAAAAAATATTATATAAAATTCGTATATAATGGAATATTGTATACAAATGTAGTATATGATCCAGAAAATGATAGAGATACTTCAAAATCTGAAGAAGATGCAATGGGACATACAGGAAATAGACAAAACTTTAATAATGTATTTGCTGAAATTGGTTCATATCCAAATAACTATAAAACAAAAGATTGGAATACAGGTGCTGAAATATATAATAAAACATATTTACAAGAAGAAGTTGCAGGCTTATTTAAAGAAATTGCAGAGTTAGTAGTTAAACATAATGGAGATGAAAAAGTAGCATATGTAGAAGCTATTAATAATCATAAAGATGATGCAAATATAGCATCAAAAGTACAATTTGTAGCTGATTGTAGAATTAAAGCATATACAGTAAACAAATATCCAATACCAAACGAATTTGTTATAGATAGTGTTCCAAAAGAAATAGATAAAACATATGTGCCAATATATTCAGAAGACTATACAAAAGATGCAAGCGGTAAAGTAATAGGATATGGTAAATATAGTCAACTTCATGTAAACTTAGGAATTCATGCAAGAACAACATTCGATATGGCATTATATAAAGATGTACTAAAAGCAGATGTAGTTATAAATGGAAAAACAGAAACATATCACTACGATTCAAAAAAACAAAGTTCATCATTTAAATTAGGTGTAAGTGAACTTGATTATTTAAATGGATTAAGAGGAATGTATCAAGATATGCGAGCATATACAAACATTCTAAGAACAAGTGATGTTGAAAGAGATACATATGACTTAAATATGAGAAGTGAAGAGGTAGCAAATGGACAAAGTTCAAACTATAATTCTGGGGTAACAGGAATGGTTAATGGAAACTATCAAGTAAATAACAACTATGACAACTTAAAATTAGATGGTACAAACAAAGATGAGAGATTAAAAATATTTGTAACATACAAATTAGCAATAAGAAATCAATCATCTGTAACAGGAGCAATTACAGAACTTGTAGATTATTTTGATACAAACTATGAATTTGTAGATGCCTATGTAGGAGATATAGATGGAAACAACCTTGGAAGTGTAGCAAAATATGATAATTCAATGTATAGCAATAGAGGGTTAAATGAATACAAATCTTCAAAAGGTACATATAAAACCATATATTTAAGACCAGATGCAGAAACAAGATTAGATAATGCTGATGAACAATATATATATGTTATATTACAATTAAAAGGACCTGAAAACGATGCAGGAACATTATTAAGTGGTAAATTATTAAATAAAGATACACTTACAGTAATGAATTTAGCAGAAATTAATGGATATAAGACATACAATTCTGCTACACCAACAGATAATACTACACCAGGATTAATAGATATAGACTCAAATCCAGGAAACTTAAATATATCTAACATAGGCGAATTAACACAAGAAAACATTGTAAACTATCCAAATATAAGAGATATGTATGAAGACGATACAAACCGTGCACCAGCACTTGTTTACAAAGTATTAGAGTCAAGAACAATTGAAGGAACTGTATTTGAAGATTCAACAGGAAAAACAGGGGTAGTAACAGGAGAAGAAAGAAACGGAAATGGAAAATTAGATGATGGTGAAATAGGAATTCATGGAGTAATTGTAGAACTAGTTGAAATTAAAAATGGTAACATGATAGTAAGAGCTACTACAAAAACAAATGAATCTGGTTGGTATGGCTTTACTGGATTTATGCCAGGAGATTATGTAATAAGATACATATATGGAGCTGATAATGACACAGCATTAACAAAAAATTCAAGCTTCGAAAAAGGATTAAATGACAATTCATATAATGGACAAGATTATCAGTCTACTATATTTGGATTAAAATCAGATTCTAACTTAACAACTAATAACTATAAAACTGATAGTAATTTAATTAACAGATATACTGAAAATGCAGGACAAAAGAACAGCGAAGAAAGAGTAGACCAAATTACCGAATCAAGTAAAATAGATAGATATGGCAGTGGATATTACTGGTATACTATAAACGATAAGGTATCAGATGCAAAAGATGACATCTTTAGAAAAGAACAAGTAATTAACTATTCTAAAAATGAATATGGAAGAGAAATTACAAATGAATATGGAAGAGAAATTACAAACCATAAAGCAGAAGTATTTAATGCATATAAAAATCCACAGCCAGAACATATAGATAAAACAGCAAATAGATTACTAGCAAACGAATTAGAAAGAAGAACATATAGATATGCGTATACGCCTGTACTAGAAGTTGAAGTAGAATATGCTAAAAAGAATACAACAGGAAATAGAAAAGAAGAACATAAAATAACAGGGGTAGACTTTGGAATAGTAGAAAGACCAAAAGAAGAGTTAGTAATAGACCAAGATGTAGAACACATTAAAGTAACTGCAGCAGATGGAAATGTGTTATTTGATACAAAAACAGAAACAAACAATTTACAATGGATTAAAGGTATGAAATTTAACAATGGTCTATATGATGGAAAAGACTTAAAAGACTACGACAAGAAAGAATTAATTAATATCATCATGGATGAAGAATTAATAAGTGGAGCAAAATTAGAAATAACATATAAATTAACAGTAACAAATAATAGTGAAAAAGATGGAGAAACAACAACACGTGCAAAAACTATCTTAAACTATGTAGCAAACAACTTAAACTTTGACGAAAATGATACAGCTGAAATAAATGGAAAAACATATAGAAATGGTGATATATGGAAAGTAGTATCAAAAGAAGATATGCAAAATGATAGAAAATCAAGCTTTGTAAATAACAAGTCAGTAGACCTAAGTACACAAAGTGTAATATTACAAACAACTGATGCTAACCCTCTTATTTTGGCATTAAAACCAGGAGAATCAAAAGAAACAACATTAAAACTAACAAAAGTGCTAGCAACAGAAAGTTCAAGTGATGACCTAACATATACAAACATGACAGAAATAGTAGAAATAGATAACACAGTTGGTAGATACGACCATGGTGCAGTACCAGGAAATCAAAAAATAGAATTACAACCTACTGAACATGATACATCAGGAGCAAGCAAATATACAACATTTGATGATAATGGTGAACCAAACGAAGATCATCCACAAGATGGAACAATTATAGTAACACCACCAACAGGTTCAAACTATATATACTATTGTATAGGAATAACTGGAACATTAATATTAGCAGTAGGTATATTCTTAATTAAAAAGTTTGTAATAGACAAGAAGAAATAAAACTATAAAAACACCTAAGTAGGGGTTGCATGGCATGCAACCCCTACAAATTTTAATGTTAAAAATTATAATCTAATTTATTTGTTACAGTTCAGTCTATCTCTTTTGCAATCCGCTTCCATGTAGTAATATATTTTATTTTTTCATTACGCCCTCCAAGCTCACGGATATTCCCCCGCCTCAATGGGCTGTCGGGTTTTCATTACAAAAATAAAATATATTACTACACTCACGCTATTATAGGCTGAATAGTAACATTTATTTTCATATATACACCAAAAAACATTGAAAAAAAAACTAAAATAGTATAAAATAATACATATAAATAAGTTACCTACAGAAGAAAAAGTCACAAAAGAAAAAGATATGTAAAAACAAGAAGAAAACTTTTTTAAATAAAATACTAAATATGACAAATAATTTAAAAACTTAAGATTAGAATAATATATATTTAAAAAAGTGAGAGGTGGTAACAATGTTTCAAAACCTTCGGTGGACAAGCAGATGTATGGGAAGAATATAACGATAATTATGAAAAAAAAGATAAAGTAAAGATATTTTTTAAAAATTCATTTACAATTCAAAAAATAGTATTATATATACTTAGCTTTATGATATCCACAATATCAGGAATAAATGGTATAGCTCCGTTTGGAATTTCAATGTTTGCAGCAGTTTTATCTTGTAAAATACCAGCACTAATTGTGTATATATTAACATTAATAGGAACATTTATAGGACAAGGGACAGAGAAAGCATTAACATATTTATTAACTTCACTTGTTTTTGTAGTAATGACCCTAATATTTAAGCCAAAAGAAAACGAAGAGTATGAAAATGAAAAATTAAGGTTTCGGCAAATATGTATTTATATCAACATTTTTAGTACAAATTTTGGGTATTATATTCACAGAATTTATGATATATGACTTATTATTATCAGTGGGAATTGCTATATCTTCATATATTTTTTATAAAATATTTGCAAATTCACTAATAGTAATAAATGAATTTGGTATAAAAAAAGCATTTTCAATAGAAGAAGTAATAGGAGCAAGTATATTGCTTGCAATATGTGCATCAAGTTTTAGAAATTTAAGCATTTTTGGGTTTGAAATAAAAACAATATTAAGCATATTAATAGTTCTAGTATTAGGTTGGAAAAATGGTGTACTTGTAGGTGCAACTACTGGTATTACAATAGGAACAATTTTAGGGTTAACAAATATGGAAACAAAACCTATTTTAATAGCATCATATGCATTATCAGGAATGATAGCAGGAATTTTTTCAAAATTTGGAAAAGTAGGAGTAATAGTAGGATTTATATTAGGAAATGGAATACTTACATATGTTACAACAGGAAATAGTGAAACAATAATATATTTTAAAGAAATCCTAATTGCATCACTTGGTCTATTATTAGTGCCAAAAAGTATTAGTATAGATATAGAAGAAATAATAGGAAAATCAAAACTATTAGGTTCAGGACCAATAGCAAGAATTGAAGATAATAAAGAAACAATATATAAATTAAATAATGTATCTGAAACTATTGCCGAAATTGCTGATACATATAAAGAAGTGGCAGCAACAATTGTTGAAGCAGAAGAGATAGAAGAAGCTAAAAATCTAAAAGTATTTATGGAAGAACTTCAAAACAATTTAGATGGACTAGAAGAAAATATCTTATATGATGACTTACAAAATGATGAAAATGAAGAAATATTAAAAGATATCTTTAAAGAATTGAATGCAAATAGACAAATCACCAGAAGCGACCTACTAGAAATATTTGCAAATCATAATAATTATATAGTAGGATTTGATAATGTAGAAATCAGTATGAAATTAGAAGAAGATATAAAACAAGTTGTAAATACTATAAACGAAAACTATAAAAAGTTTAAGCTAAACTTTTTATATAAGCAAAAAATAGATGAAAATAAACGTAATCTTGGAAATCAATTAGATGGTGTATCAAAAGTAATATCTTCACTTGCAGATGATTTAGAAAAGAATTTAGAAGATGAAGCCACAAAATTTATAATCGAAAGAGAAGAAATAATAGCACTTGCTAAAGAGAAAAATGTAAATCTACAAGACTTAAATATAAAACAAGAACGTTCAGGAAGATATATAGTAACAACATATATAGATTCATGTTCGCTATCCGAAGAAAAAAGAGGATGCTCAGTTCAAGTTATGGAAAAAATACTTTATAAAGTATTAGGAGAAAAGATTGTATTACAAAAAAGTACATGTGGGTTAAAACATCAAACAAATTTATGTGTAAATACATATGCATCAGTTGATAAATACATATTACAACTAGGCGTTTCTAAAAAAACAAAAGATGGTTCTAGTATATCAGGAGACTCTAATTTAACCATAAAATTAGATGATGGAAAATATCTACTTGCTATAAGTGATGGAATGGGGACAGGACCAAAAGCAAGACAAGCTAGCCAAATAGCAGTAAAAATGTTACAAAGGCTATTATCAAGTGGGTTTGATAAAGATACATCAATAGAATTAATAAATTCAACATTATCACAAACTACTGAAGAAGACACATTTGCAACTTTAGATATTGCAATACTTGACCTTTATGCTGGAAATATAGAATTCATAAAAAATGGAGCATGCCCAACATACATAAAAGAAGCGAGTAAAAAAGTACAAATAATAAAAGCACTTACTCTACCAGCTGGAATATTAGAAAATATAAGTTTAGTAGTATATGATAAAGATATAGAAGAAAATAATATACTGGTAATGTGTTCAGATGGTATAATGGAGTCAAATACAGAATACAAAAATAAAGAATTATGGGTAAGAGATATCTTAGAAAGCATAGAAACAGATAATGTACAAAAAATTGCAGATATAATAACAAAAGAAGCGATAGATAATGGTTATGGAATAACAAAAGATGACATGACTATAATAGTAGCTAGATTTATAAAAAGATAAATATAGAAGGTGCGAGATTTTTCAAAATCGCACTTTTCTTTTGTTTTAAAGTATGATATAGTATAAGTGTAAAAATGAACCTTGGGGGGATTAAATAGATATGAGTAGACATTCAAAAGGAAAAAGATATGATACAAATGAAAAACTTAATATAAAAAAAGTAATAGCCGTTATTATTGCAATAGCTGTATTTGTTATGGTTATTGTAGGAATTAAAACTTTACTTGAAGTAGATACCAAAAAAATTACTGAGCAGACAAGCTATTATCCAGTATATACAAACGAAAAATGGGGAGTAATTAACCAAAAAGGGGAAATTATAATTACACCACAATATGATGAAATGATTACAATACCAGATTCTAAAACAGATTTGTTTATTTGTGTTTATGATACAGATTACACTACTAATACATATAAAACAAAAATAATAAACTCAAAAAACGAAGAAAAATTTACAGAATATGATTTAGTAGAAAGTTTAGAAAACATAGGTAAAAACAATATTATGTGGTATGAAGAGGGCGTTTTAAAAGTAAAAAAAGATAACTTATATGGACTAATAGATTATTCTGGAAAATTAGTATTACCTATAGAATATGACGTAATTGAAACATTACAAGGAGTAAAAAACAGTATAATAATAAAGAAAAACGATAAGTTAGGATTATGTGATAACAAAGGAAATATAATAATAAGTCCAGAATATAAAGAAATAAAAAGTATAGGAGACGATTACCAAAACGGATATATTGTAGTAAATAATGATAATTTATATGGATTAATTGATTTTACAAAAAATATCATATTAGAGCCAACATACGAAGAAATAAAGCCAGTTTGTTCTAGTAATATATTTATTGTAAAAGAAAATGGAACATTAAAAGCAATAAACAAGGATAAAGAAACTTTAATAGAAAATAAATTTGATGATATAAAAGAAATAAATGCAGATAATTTAATTTTTATAAAGAACCAAAAATATGGAGTAATAAATACAAAACAAGAAGAAAAGGTACAAGCAGAATATGATGATTTAAAATATGCATTTGGAGATTATTATATAGCAAAAAAAGGTAACAAATATGGAATAATAAATTTATCAAACGAAACATTATTACCATTTGAATACTCAAAAATTACATATAGAAAAAATGCAAGTTTTATAGAAGCAGAAAAAGAAAATAACGTAAATACAGAAATTCTAAACGATAAATTAGAAAAGAAACTAGAGGGTATAATATCAGTAGTAGATGAACTAAAAGCATATATACGAATAAGAGTAAATGACGAATATAAATACTACAACTTCAAATTTGAAGAAATAAAAGCAAGTGACGTATTAACAAACACTATGTTCTTAAGCAAAAAAGATGGAAAATATGGTTATGTTGATAGTACAGGTAATGTAATAGTAGACTACATTTATGAAGATGCTTTAGAACAAAATTCATTTGGATATGCAGCAGTAAAACAAGATGGAAAATGGACATATATAGATAGCACAGGAGTTCAAGGTACAGAAAAGTATGAATTAAAAAACAACATAATAATAGACTTCATAAGCAAATGGCACTTAGCAGAAGACCTAAATGCATACTATTACACAGACGCAGAATAAGCATTATTTAAAAAATGATATAGATTTAGCCATAAAGAGCTATAACAGAATTAAAATGAATAATAAAAGAGTAGGGGCAGGCCCAGTGTCTGCCCAAAGAAACATAAACAAAATCAATTGCAAACGTTGTAGGGGCGAACATTGCTCGTCCGCCCAATAAAACAGAACAACACCTAATGCAAATGCTGTAGGGGCATGACTAGTGTCTGCTCCCAAAATACAAAATTTGCTAAAAGCAAATTTTGAAAGGAGAAAAGAAATAATGGAACTAAAGACAAAATACCAATATACATACTTCATATATCCATACATAATAAACCAAAGCAAATATGATAAGTACATACAAAAACTATTAAATCGAAAAGATATAAAAGTAAAATTCTTTGAAAAAGAAAAAGACCTAGACATATATACATATTTTTTACCAACAATAAAAGACTTTATGTTCCAAGGTTTTGAATTTAGCAAAGAAAAAGCAAATAAATTTGAAGAATTTAATAAAGAAATGCAAACAATAATACTATCTAAATATCCATGCACAATGTTCCAATATAATCTTAAAGAAGAACTACAAGGAAAAGCAGGAGAAGAAGAAGGAATTTTCTTCAAAATTCAAAAAATAGAATTAATATGTTTTAATACAGGAATATGTTTTTTATTAATAAAAACCAATATAGAAGATAGCAATGAATTTACTGATGTACTTAACTTTAATTACAAATTTAGAGATATATATGAGGAATTTAAAGAACTAAAAGAATATGAAAACATTAGACTTCAAACTACAACATTTGGAGATGTTAAAAAGTTAAAAGAACTTATAAGTGAACTTACAGGAAATGTTCGGTGATGCAAAAGTACTAGATATAAACACAAATAGATTTTTAACATATGCGTATACTTGTATAGACCAATTAGATTGGAATGAAAATAAACCATTTAAAAATATAGAATTTGAATTTTTCAAATACGCAAACATATTTCCAAGTTCATATAAATCTAATTTCGATAAAAAGCATATGGAAACACTTGCAAAATGGCGTTTTATACATACAGGATTTACAAAAGAAGGAATGGCATTAATCACCTCCAGTATAGATACACATAACTATACTATACTTCCACATGTATATGAAAATCAATATTTATATACATATATATTAGTACAATATCAAAAACTATATTTAAAAAAAATAGAAAACGAATTTAAAGAAAGATCTAAAATGATAAATGCAAGAGAAGCATTTATTAAATTTACAAAAAACTTATGGATACAAGAAGTAACAAATGATGATGTAGGAACGAACATCTATAAAAAAGCACGTCATGTAAGTGAAATAGAAAAAATATATAATAATATAAAAAACAAATTTGATATAGCATATAAGGAATTAAACATTGAAAAAGTAAGCAAGGTAAATAAAGTTATTTTAGTAATACTTGGAGTGTCATTATTACTAAACATAGTTAACTTTATTGCATTGTTAAGATTAATGTAGAATAAGCATAAAAAATAGGTTATATATTTATTTTATCCATTCCAGATTATAACCTTCCCGTCTTAGGCTGTAACAGGTAGAGCCTTAACAGCTCATCACGTGGTCCCCGTCAAGAGTTAAATCTTCCATTTCTATAAATATATAACCTATTTTTTAGTAGTTCTAATAATTAATCTTTGATATAGATATAAAAGTATTTTAAGGGAGTTGAAAATAATGCAAGTTACTTGTGGAACTGACATTATAGAAATAGATAGAATAAAAGAATCAATAGAAACCTTACAAGACAAGTTCTTGCATAGGGTATATACTGAAAATGAAATAAATTACTGTGAAAGCAAAAAAAATGTAAAATACCAACACTATGCTGCAAGATTTGCAGCAAAAGAAGCAGTATTTAAAGCAATTTCATCATATTTAGATAACAAATATAATATTGAATGGAAAGACATAGAATTAATTAATGATGAAAATGGGAGGCCTAAAATTAATTTCATAAATATAAAAATAGAAGAACTAAAACAATGCGATATTAGCATTTCACATTGCAAAGAATATGCAGTAGCAAATGTGGTTTGTGTGTTTTAGTATAAGTATTTATAAAATGAAAACTTTAATTTTTTATGCAAAAGGTTATATGATTTATTTTATATATTCCAGATTATAACTTTCCACTGGAGCTGTAACAATGCTATCGCATTTAACAGCTCATCACGTGGTCCCCGTCAAGAGTTAAATCTTCCATTTCTAAAATAAATATATAACCTTTTTCACTATAGATTAAGTATACGAATAAGGAAGTGGAAAAGTAATGAAACTATTTGATTCACATTGTCACTTAGATGACGAAAAGTTTAATGTAGATAGAGAAATATTAATAGATAGCTTATTTAAAGAAGGCATAGAAAAATTAATCACAGCAGGATATAGTTTAGAGGGCTCAAAAAAAGCAATAGAAATAGCAAATAATTATCCACGGAATATATGCAACTTGTGGAATATCACCTAATGATATTAAAGAAAATGTGGAAGATATAGTAGCTGATTTAAAAGAAATAGAAGAACTTAGCTTAAATAAAAAAATAGTTGCAATAGGAGAAATAGGGCTAGATTATTACTGGAATACAGAAAATAAAGAATTACAACAATATGCTTTTATAGAGCAAATAAAATTAGCAAACAAATTAAATCTACCAATAGTAATACATACAAGAGAAGCGGTACAAGATACTTTAGAAATATTAAAGAAAAATCCTGTTAATAAAAAAGGAGTATTTCATTGCTCGCCATTAAACAGAGAACTTGTAAAAGAAGCATTAAAATTAGAATTTTACATATCTTTTGCAGGGCCTGTAACATTTAAAAATTCAAAAAATGCAAATGAAATAATTAATATGGTTCCAGAAAACAAAATGTTAATAGAAACAGATAGCCCATATCTTGCACCAGAGCCACATAGAGGAACAAGAAATGACCCAAGAAATGTAAAATACATAGCCGAAAAAATAGCTGAAGTAAAAGAAATTCAAGTAGAAGAAATAGCAAGAATTACATATGAGAATGCTTGCAGGGTGTTTAATATATGAATTGTAAAAGGTTATATATTTATTTTATCCATTCCAGATTATAATCTTCCCGTCTTAGGCTGTAACAAGCAAAGCTTTAACAGCCCTCAGCGGTCCCCACGTGATTAAATCTTTCATTTCTAAAATAAATATATAACCTTTTACAAAGAGAAGTAAAAAAACTCATTAGCATTTTGCTAATGAGTTTTTTCGTACTAATCATTAAAATCTACTTTTACATTTTGTTTTGCTTCGCTAGAATCTGTTTTAAATAATGCTTCTGCTTTAAAACCAAATAGTGAAGCAACAATGTTAGAAGGTACTACTTCTAATTTTGTGTTATACATTGTAACTGTATCATTATAAAATTGTCTAGCAAATGCAAGTTTATCTTCTGTAGCTTTTAATTCTTCTTGTAATTCAACAAAATTTGTATTTGCTTTTAAATCTGGGTAACTTTCAGAAACAGCCATAATTGTTTTAAGTGCACCTGATAATTGATTATCAAGTTCAGCTTTTTCAGTAACTGTTGTAGAATTTGCCCAAGAAGTTCTAAGTTCTGCAATTTTTGTTAAAGTTCCTTCCTCATGATTCATATAACCTTTAACAGTATTAACTAAATTAGGAATTAAATCAAATCTTCTTTGTAATTGAACATCGATTTGGCTCCAAGCATTTCTTACCCTTTGTCTCAATTTAACTAAATTATTGTATAAACTTATAATAAATAAAACAAGTAATAAGCAAACTATAAGTATAATCCATCCCATATTAAATCCTCCTTTAAATATGATTAAATAATAACATAAACAAGTTAATTTCTTTAAGTCAAAACAGCACCTAATGCACCAAATACTCCAGCTGAAGCAAGCCCCATAATTATTCCTGCAAGAACAACTCCCGCCATAATAGCTATTACACTCTTTTTAAAATCCATATCTAAAAAACTTGCAGCAAGAGTTCCTGTCCACGCACCTGTACCAGGAAGTGGAATTCCTACAAAAAGGAATAATGCAAAATATAAACCACGTCCAGCAGTTTCTTGTAATTTTTTACCACCTTTTTCGCCTTTTTCTAAACAGAATGAAAAAAATTTACCAATAAATTTTTTATCAGCTCCCCATTCTAACACTTTTCTTGCAAAGAAAAATATAAAAGGAACAGGAAGCATATTTCCAATAATACATATTATATAAAGTTGTACTATTGGCAAAGCATCTCCTAAAAGATTACTTAAACCAAAAGGTACAGCACCTCTTAATTCTATCAATGGTATCATTGATGTAAGAAATACTAACAAATATTTTTTAAACATAATAATCTCCTTCTATGTAGTATAAACGTACGTAGCTCTTTTATTTAAGCATGTATAAGGACACTTATACTAAATTCACAAAATACAATTTAATAACATTAATAAGTATTTTACTATATACATTTTATATTGTCTATAATTCTAAGAAAATTGCATAAAAAATGTTATAATTCCTTAAAAGAATTTTTTATGTCATTAAATATATTTCTGTATTTTTCGGCATTTTCAATCTTTACTTCAAAATTAAATACATAAATATTACTTGAAGTCTCAATCCATACAACATGGCAGTAAAAATCCTTTTTATAATTTGAATCATAATATACTAAACTATATTCAAAAGCCTTATTAGAATTAACTTTTGTTTCTAATATACCGTGAATCATCACGTAAATTTTCTTTATCCTTAAAATAAGCAGTTTTATCATCACTTGCAATTTCATATAGGTCAAGTTCTCGTGTTTTAGCTATTGTTGTAGCATACATAAACATTTCATCACTTTCAGAATATAAATCAATTGTAAAATCATTATTAGGGGCTGAATTCTGTCTGTATTTTATAAAATTTGGTAATTCAATACTAAATTTTTGGTCAGTTGATATTAAAGTAGTATAATTGTTTTCTTTACTTTTTTTATTAATAAAACAGAAAATACCAATTAAAGATATAATGATAACAATACTTATTATAATCATATGTGTTTTTTTATCATGAAATATTTTATTATTTATAAACCAGTTACTTTTCATTTTACAAATTCATTCCTTTCTCACTTCGATCTAAGGGTACACATAGATATAAAAGAAAACTACATTTCTTTCAAACTACAAAATATCCTTTTTAAAATTATTCGTCTTTACTATAAATTTGTAATCATTATATACCAAAATTAATTCATTTACAATAAAAAAGTTTTGTGCTATATTATAATAAGAATACATAAGTTTTCAAATTTTGAAAGGAGCAAAAAATAGTGCAAGAAATATTAGAAAAACAAGAAGAAACAAAATTAAGTAACATATTTGTAGCAATAGATGTTGAAACAACAGGGTTATCGCCAATAGCAAATGAACTAATTGAAATAAGTGCAATCAAATATAATGGACAAAAGAAAATAGATACTTTTACTAGTTTAATAAAACCAAAAGCAAAAATACCATATTATATAACAAATATTACAGGAATAACAAATGAGATGGTACAAAATTCGCCATCTATAGAAGAAATAATGCCAAATTTAATAAACTTTATAGGAGAAAATATAATAGTAGCACATAATGCAAATTTTGACTATAAATTTATTCAAAATTATTCAAACAATGCGTTTTCAAAAAACACATTAATAGATACAGTGCAAATAGGTAAAAAGTTATATCCAAACCTTCCAAACCATAAACTAGGAACAATTGCAAAACACATAGGAATAACAGAAGACGGCTTTCATAGAGCAGAATTTGACTGTGAATGCTCAGCAAAAATTTATATGGAATATCAAAATATACAAATGATAAAAATAAGTGAAAACTAATAAAATACGATACAATGTAATAAAAACTAGGAGGTAGAGTATGGAATACAGATACAAAACAAATGGAGTATGTTCACAAGAAATTATAATAGAGATGGAAAAGGATATAATAAAAAAAGTAACTATAATGGGTGGATGTGCAGGTAACACAAAAGGAGTAAGCAAATTAGTAGAAGGAATGAAAATAGATGATGTAATAAACAAATTAAAAGGAATTCCATGTGGTTCAAAAGGCACATCCTGTCCAGATCAACTAGCAAAAGCACTAGAACAATATAAAGAAACATATAATTAAACTATATCAGTAACTAGCGTGAATGCAGTAATATATTTATTTTTAAAAGTGTAGTACGTGGAGTCTCCAGAGACCAAGACCGGTGTCGAAACTTTTCAAAATAAATATATTACTGTATGAAAGCGGATGTCAAACAGAAACAACTTGAACACTAATAAAATATAAAAGCAAGGAGGCAAATTAGATTGAAAGCATTAGTAACAGGAGCTTCTTCTGGAATAGGAAGGGATATATCACGAGTATTAAGTAACATGGGATATGATATTATTGCAGTAGCAAGAGATGAAGAAAAACTAAATCAATTAAAAGATGAACTAAGTACAAAAGTAGAAATAATAGCAGTAGATTTAAGTTGTCCCCAAAATTGTAAAGAATTATATAAAACAGTACAAAATAAAGATATTGATATATTAGTTAATAATGCAGGATTTGGAGAATTTGGAGAATTTACAACTACAAACTTAGATAAAGAATTAAATATGATAAATACAAATATAACAGCAGTGCATATTTTAACAAAACTATTTTTACAAGATATGGTAAAGAAGGATAGTGGTTATATTTTAAATGTCGCATCAATTGCTGGCTTTATGCCAGGACCATTAATGGCAACATACTATTCTACAAAGTCATATATAGTTAGGCTAACTCGGGAGTATATATACAGAATTAAAAAAGAAAAAATCAAATGTTAATATAAGCGTACTATGTCCAGGTCCTGTAGCAACAAATTTTAATAAAGTAGCAGGAGTAAAATTTAATCTAAAATCAATGAGTAGTGAATATGTTGCAAAATATGGAATAAATAAAATGTTTAAGAAAAAGCTAATAATATTACCAGGAATTAAAATAAAAATAGCAAGATTTTTAGCAAAAATTTCGCCAGAAAAATTAGTAGCAAGAATTTGTTACCATATGCAAGAGAAGAAGAAATAATCATATAAACAGTAGGGGTCGACGCCATCGTCGACCCCAATATATTATGTATGTTCAAGTATTAACAATTCTTATTCTCCTAAAATAACCTTTACAACAGTACCCTGTTCTACAGAAATTCCAGCTGCAGGTTCTTGTGTTTTTACTGTTCCAGTTCCTTCAACAGTTATATTTAAGTTTTTAGATTTTAAAGAATTTGCGGCTCTTGAAGCACTCATATTACTAAGATTTGGAACCTGAGTTGATGTTCTAACATTATTTTCAGAAGTATAAAGCATTACTAGTGAGTTATTTGCAAGTTTTGTTCCGTGCACTAGGAACTTGGTCTGTTACTAAAACTTCATTTTTATTACCTGTTATAGAAAATTCACATCTAAATCCTGCATTTGTTAATAATTTTTGTGCTTCAGCAACAGTTTTATTTTCTACATTTGGAATTGCCTTTGTAGAATTACTAGAAGAACTTACATCTATTTTGTCTGGTGAAATACCAAGATAAGGTAATACTTCGCTTAATACATTAGAAGCGACAGGAGCTGCAAGTCTACCACCACTATCATCCTTTGAAGTACCATATAAGGCAACAAGGATTATAATTTCTGGATTATCAGATGGAGAAACACCAACAAAAGAAGTAACATATCCAAAATCGTTATCATCAAGAGGAGGTTCACTTGTTCCAGTTTTTCCACCAACGGAATATCCTTTAACAGTCGCTGATTTACCTGTTCCATTTGATACAACAGATTCCATCATATCAAGCATTTTATTTGCAGTTTCACTAGAAATTACTTGTCTAACTTCTACTGTATCAATACTCGTAACAGCATGTGTTTCTGTATTTACAATTTCTTTTACAATTCTTGGCCCGCATTAATATTCCGTCATTTGAAATAGCTGAAATTGCACTTATAAGTTGCATAGGTGTTATTTTAAATCTTTGTCCAAATCCTAAAGTAGCAAGTTCTGTTGGTCCAACATTACTTTCTTTATGGAAATAACCACCAACTTCTTCTGGAAGTCCAACACCAGTTTTAGAAAATAAACCATAAGCTTGATAATATTTATACATAGTTCTAGTACCAATTTTTTTAGCAAGTTGCATCATACCAGGGTTACAAGAATGCTCTAGTACTTGCCTTAAACTTTGTCTTCCGTGAACACCTGTACAATTAATAATTTGCTCAGTAAATTCCTCATAACCAATGCAATTAAATTCACCAGCTGTATCCGTTTCACAAATATCTTCTTCTAATGCAATAGATGAATTTATAAGTTTAAATGTAGAACCTGGTTCATATCTACTAGAAACTGTAAGATTACGATACATTTCTGTTTTATCAACTGAAGATAAAGAATCCCATTTATCAATCCAATAATCAGTTGTTGGTGTAAATGGATTATTCAGGTCATAATCAGGGTATTGTGCTAATGCTAAAACATCACCAGTAGAAGGTTTCATAATAATAACATTACCATTACGGGCATTATTTTTTTCTATAGCCTCTTTTAAATATTTTTCAGCAATAGATTGAATATTTACATCTATTGTAAGTACAACATTATTTCCGTTTTCAGCTTCAATATGTTGACCTTCTTTTCCAGAAATTTCTTTACTATTTACATCTGTAGAAGTAACAATTTTACCGAGGGGTACCAGTTAAATATGAATTGTAGCTTCTTTCAATACCATATATACCTTGGTTATCACTGTTACAAAATCCTATAACATAAGCTGCTAAGTTATTATATGGATAATATCTTTTGGTATCTTCATCAATATTGATTCCAGTAGATACTTTATTTTCATTCATCCATTCTTTTAGTTTGTCTATTTTATCCTGTTCTACTTTTTTCGCAATAGTTTGAATAGAGGCAGTACTATTTACTTTTGTTAAAGTTTCTTCATAATCTAATTCGAAAATTTCGGAAAAAGCTTTAGCAAGGCTTTCTTTAATTTCTTTAGTTTGTTCTTCTGTTTTTCCCTTAATTTTTGTTGGATTTATAGAAACAGTATCAACTTGTGCACTAATAGCTAAACTCTTACCAGTTGCATCTAAAATATTACCTCTTTTAGCACTTATTAATTTACTCATGGTTTGTTGTTTAGTAGCCATTTCTTTATAATCAGCACCATTTACTATTTGTAAAAAACCAAGTCTAAATATAAGAGCTAAAAAAGTTAAAAATAAAGTTATCATAGCACAGCGAATTCGCTTTGAAGTTACAGTATTTGCAGGAGTTTTAACTTTTTTATTTTTAAATTTCATCTTATCACCATTTTCTTTTAAAATAGTAGTTTAAAATATTGTATATTAAATATAAATAAAAATCAATAAAAGTAAAAAAATATCGAAATGTTTTTGTTGACAAAAGCAATAGTTAAATATAAGATATATGTATAAAACAAAAAAGGAGGTCTATTATGGTAGGAGAAGTTAATGAAGAAGAGGAAGCAAGAATAAAAGAGATGATTGATAATCTGGTAAAAAGAGCTAAAGTTGCATCTAAAAAATATTTAGAACTTAACCAAGAAACAGTAAACAACATTATAAAAAAGATGTCTATGGCAGGACTTGAAAATCATATGAAACTTGCAAAAATGGCAGTTGAAGAGACAGGAAGAGGAATATATGAAGACAAAATTACAAAGAATATGTTTGCAACAGAATATGTGTACCATAGCATAAAATATGGTAAAACAGTTGGTGTAATTAATGAAAATGAAGAAGAGGGTTATGTAGAAATAGCAGAACCAGTTGGAATAATAGCAGGGGTAACACCAGTTACAAATCCAACATCAACAGCAATGTTTAAATCATTAATAGCAGCAAAAACAAGAAATGTTATTATATTTGGGTTCCATCCATCAGCACAAAAATGTAGTGTCGAAGCAGCACGTATTATAAGAGATGCTGCAATAAGTGCAGGTGCACCAGAAGATTGTATATTATGGATAGAAGAACCATCAATTACTGCAACTAATCTTTTAATGAACCACCCAGATGTAGATTTAATACTAGCAACAGGGGGAACAGGAATGGTAAGAGCAGCATACTCTTGTGGGAAACCAGCATTAGGAGTAGGCCCTGGAAATGTTCCTTGTTATATAGATTCAACAGCAAAGTTAAAAACAAGTGTAAACGATTTAGTATTATCAAAATCATTTGATAATGGAATGATTTGTGCCTCAGAGCAAGCAGCCATAGTAGATAGAAGTATTCATGATGAATTTGAAGAATTAATGAAACAAGCAGGATGTTATTTTATTAATCCTGAAGAAAAAGAAAAATTAAAAAACAGTATGTTTGTTCCTGAAAAGGGATATACATTAAATTCTAGTATAGTAGGACATAGTCCATATGAAATAGCACATAATGCTGGAATAGAAGTTCCAAAAGATACAAAAGTATTAGTAGTGTATGAAGAAGGTGTAGGCCCAGAATTCCCATTTTCAAGAGAAAAGCTAAGTCCAGTACTTGCATATTATATAGTAGAAAATAAAGAGGAAGGAATATCTAAGGCAGAACAATTACTAGAATTTGGAGGACTTGGACATTCAGCAGTTATACATTCAGAAGATAAAGAAACGGTATTAGAATTTTCAAAAAGGGTAAAAGCAGGAAGAATTATTGTAAATTCTCCATCAACTCATGGGGCAATTGGTGACATATATAACACTAATTTACCATCACTTACACTTGGATGCGGTACATTTGGAGGAAATTCAACAACTTCAAACGTATCAAGTGTAAACTTAATAAATGTAAAAAGAGTTGCAAAGAGGAGGGTTAATATGCAATGGTTTAAAGTTCCAGAAAAAATATATTTTGAAGCAGGTTCAATTCAGTACCTAGAAAAAATGCCTGATATATCAAAAGCATTCATCGTTACAGATGAATCAATGGTAAAATTGGGATATGTAGATAAAATTTTATATCATTTAAGAAAAAGAGAACAATATGTTCACTCTGAAATATTTGCAGAAGTAGAGCCAGATCCATCATTCGATACTATAAAAAGAGGAGTAAAAGCTATTGAAGCTTTTAAACCAGATGTTATAATTGCGATTGGTGGAGGAAGTGCAATGGATGCAGCAAAAGGAATGTGGTTATTCTATGAGCATCCAGATGCAGATGTAGAAGGATTAAAACTAAAATTTATGGACATACGTAAACGTACTTACAAATTCCCTAAATTAGGAGAAAAGGCTAAAATGGTAGCAATACCAACAACATCAGGTACAGGTTCAGAAGTAACATCATTTGCAGTAATTACAGACAAAGCACAAAATAAAAAATATCCACTTGCAGATTATGAATTAACACCGGATGTTGCAATAATAGACCCAGACCTTGTTATGACATTACCAAAGAAGATAACAGCAGATACAGGAATGGACGTTTTAACACATGCAATTGAGGCATATGTATCAAATATGGCATCAGATTATACGGATGGACTTGCTGAAAAAGCAGTAGAACTTGTATTTAACAATTTACAAAAAGCATATGAAAATGGTAATGACCAAAAAGCAAGAGAAAAAATGCATAATGCAAGCTGTATAGCAGGAATGGCATTTACAAATGCATTTTTAGGGTTAAATCACTCAATAGCACATAAAATTGGAGGAGAATTCCATGTTCCACATGGAAGAGCAAATGCAATTCTACTTCCATATGTAATAAGATATAATGCTACAAAGCCAACAAAATTTGTATCATTCCCAAAATATGAATACTTTATAGCAGACGAAAAATATGCTGAAATTGCAAGAAAAAATGGACTTAATGCAAATACTACTGAAGAAGGAGTAACATCATTAATTGAAGCTATAAAGACATTAATGCAAAACTTAGAAATGCCAACAAGTTTTAAAGAATGTGGAATAGAAGAACAAGAATTTTTATCAAGAGTAGATGATTTAGCAGACCATGCATTCGAAGACCAATGTACAACAGCAAACCCAAGATTACCACTTGTAAGTGAAATAAAACAAATATTATTAGATGCTTATTATGGAGCATAAAATAAATGGGAAAGAGGACTCTTTAGTTAGAGTCCTCTTTGATTAATGTACCAGAGCCAAAAGATTCATTGAAAGTGATTTCATCACCAATGTTAATACTGGACTAATCTTCAAAAGAAAAAGCATATGTTTTTTCCTATTCTTTTATATCTAGTTTTATATGAACATCCCTTAATTGAGCATTGCTTACATTTCCTGGAGCCGACATTAATAAATCTTGTGCTTTACTGTTTAGTGGAAATGCTATTACTTCACGAATACTTGGTTCATCTGTTAGTAACATAAGAATCCTATCTATACCTGGTGCAATACCTGCATGTGGTGGAGCACCATATTGAAATGCAGTATATAAAGCTCCAAACTTTGTTTTTAGCTGTTCTTTTGTGTAACCTCCAAGTTCAAAAGCTTTTTCCATTATATTTATATCATGGTTTCTAACAGCACCTGAAGAAAGTTCTATTCCATTACAAACAATATCATATTGATAAGCAAGTATGTCTAATGGATTCATATTAGTTAATGCACTAAGGCCACCTTGTGGCATAGAAAATGGGTTATGGCTAAATTCTAATATTCCTTCATCATCTAATTCATACATAGGAAAATCTATAATCCAACAAAAACAAAATCTGTTTTCATCTATTAATCCTAAACGTTTTCCAAGTTCTGTACGAATTTCTCCTGCAAGTTCAGTTGCTCTTTTAAAATTATCTGCAATAAAGAAAATAGTATCATTTGCTTTTAAATCAGCAAGTTCTAATAATTCCTTTTTCATATCATCAGGAATAAACTTATCAATTGGACCTTTATAAGATAAATCTTCTTGTATTTCTAGATATCCAAGTCCAGCCATGCCAATAGAAGTAGCAAAATCTAACATTTTCTCATGAAATCCTTTTGACATATGCCCTTTTACTTTAATAGCACGTACACATCTATTTTGAAATGGCTTAAAGGTACATTTTGAAAAGAAATCTGTTACATCAATAATAGTAAGAGGATTTCTTAAATCAGGTTTATCAGTTCCATATTTAAGCATAGCGTCTTTATAAGTTATACGAGGGAAAGGATATTCAACAATTTCTTTATTAGAAAATGTTTTAAAAGTATTATACATAACTGGTTCTATAACTTTAAAAACATCTTCTTGTTCTGCAAAACTCATTTCCATATCTAATTGATAAAACTCACCAGGGGCACGGTCTGCTCTTGCGTCTTCATCTCTAAAACAAGGTGCTATTTGAAAATACTTATCTATTCCAGAAACCATAAGAAGCTGTTTAAATTGTTGTGGTGCTTGAGGTAGGGCATAAAACTTTCCTGCATGAATCCTACTTGGTACTAAATAATCACGAGCACCTTCGGGAGAAGAACTAGTAAGGATTGGAGTTTGAACTTCTAAAAATCCTTGGTTAATCATTTGAGTACGTAAAAATTGTAAAACTTTAGCTCTTAAAATAAGATTATTTTTTAATTTATCATTACGTAAATCTAGAAATCTATATTGCAAACGTAAATCTTCCCTAACATTGCTTTCTGCATTAATTTCAAATGGAAGATATTTAGTTCTTTTTCCTAAAACTTCAATTTTATCAATAAAAACTTCAACTTCACCAGTTTTAATATTTGGGTTATAAGTTTCTTCATCTCTTTTTCTAACTTTACCAGATAAAGTAATACAAGATTCAATTGGTATATGGCTTGCAAAGTCTACTAATTGATCATTATTAGAAATAACTGCTTGAGTAACTCCATATTGGTCTCTTACATCAATAAAAACCACACCTCCTAAATCACGAATAGTCCCGAACCCAACCAGCGATACTAACATTTTTACCAACATCGCTAATACTTAATTCTCCACAAGAATGTGTTTTGTACATAATAATTCCTCCTTCAAAACTTGAAGAGTTTTGTACTCTTAACATTTCACTCTTCACTTTTAATTATTTTGTTTTGCAAGAGATAAACAAAAAAACTTTCATCTCCTACAAAATGCAGGGACGAAAGTTTAAATTCCGCGGTGCCACCCAGCTTAAAAAACTTAAAAACAAATAAGTTTTTCCACTTTATTAAAAACTGCTAAAGATGTGTTATTCAAGTTAGGTCTTACTAAAAAGGCTCTCAGCTAACAACCTTTAATCTCTGTTTAGTACCTTCTAACTGCTCGTCATCCGTTAAACACAGTATATTTATATTTTTATTATTGGTATTTTACATATTTTATGCAAAATTGTCAATAGTTATGTAAGTATTTTTATTTCTTATTAAAAGTCAATGTATCATTACTATAATCAACTGTAACATTTTCACCTTCTACTAACTCTGTACGTAAAATCATTTCACTTAAAACATCTTCAATATACTTTTGAATAGCACGTCTTAAAGGTCTTGCTCCATATTTATAATCTGTACCTTTATTTAATAAATATTCTTTTGCTGAAACTGTTACTTCTAAAGAAATATTCTTATTTTGTAAGGCTTTTTTAGTATCTTCAAGCATAATATCTACAATTTGTATTAATTGTTCTTTATTTAAGCTATCAAAAATAATAATTTCATCAATTCTATTTAAAAATTCTGGTCTAAAAGTTTCTTTTAAGCTATCCATAGTTTTATTTTTATCTACAGTTTGCTTTCCAAAACCAATAGAATTTCCATTTAAATTTGAACCAGCATTTGAAGTCATTATAATAATAGTATTTTCAAAACTTACAGTATTTCCTTGTGAATCAGTTAATTTTCCATCATCTAAAACTTGAAGTAATATATTAAATACATCATGATGAGCTTTCTCAATTTCGTCAAATAATACAATAGAATATGGATTTCTTTTTACTTTCTCGGTTAATTGTCCAGCATCATCATATCCAACATATCCTGGAGGAGAACCAATAAGTTTAGAAGTAGAATGACTCTCCATATATTCAGACATATCTATTCTAATAATAGAATCCTCACGTCCAAACATTTCAAAAGCTAGAGATTTTGCAAGTTCAGTTTTACCAACACCAGTAGGTCCAACAAATATAAAAGAAGGTGGTCTTTTTGTACTCTTTAAACCTGCACGGTTTCTTCTAATTGCACGAGATACGGACTCAACTGCTTCATTTTGGCCAACAACTCTTTTATGAAGATTATCTTCAAGAGCAAGTAATTTTTCAGTTTCCTCTTGAGTAATTTTCTTAACAGGAATTTTAGTCCAATTTTCAATAACAAGAGCAATATCTTGGATAGTAAGTTGTTTTGGCTTTAATTTATCATTCAAAGTATCAATTTCTTCTTGTAATCTGCATTCCTTAGTTTTTAGGTCAGCTGCTTTTTGGTAATCTTCAGTAGAATCAGCGTCAGCAGCCTCTTCTTTTTCTTCTTGAACTTTTTTTAATTGATTTTTTAGAATTTCTAATTTATATAATTCTTTATTATCTAAATTAATTCTAGAACAAGCCTCATCTAAAATATCTATTGCTTTATCAGGCAAAAACCTATCATGAATATATTTTTCAGACATAATAACAGCATTTTTTATTACATCGTTTGAAATTTTAACTTTATGATAATCTTCATAATATTTTTTTATTCCACCTAATATTTTTATAGTATCATCTATATTTGGTTCTTCAACAATAACAGGTTGAAATCTTCTTTCTAATGCAGTATCTTTTTCGATATATTTTCTATATTCTCTAAGTGTAGTAGTACCAATAAGCTGAATATCTCCATTTGCAAGAGAAGGTTTTAAAATATTTGCAGCATTAGTTGCATTATCAGCATCACCAGCCCCCATAATATTATGAATTTCATCAATTACTAAAATAATATTACCACATGCTTTACATTCATCGATAATAGCTTTCATACGAGCTTCAAATTGACCTCTAAATTGAGTTCCAGCAATAATAGATGTCATGTCTAATAAATATACTTCTTTATTTAAAAGTTTTGCAGGAACCTTTCCATTTGCAATTTTAATAGCTAAACCTTGTGCAATAGCAGTTTTTCCAACACCAGGTTCACCAATTAAACAAGGGTTATTTTTAAGACGTCTATTTAAAATTTGTACAATTCTCTGAATTTCTTTATCTCTTCCAATAACAATATCAAGTTCATTGTTACGAGCCTTGAGGGTTAAATTTGTTCCATAAGTATCTAAGTATTTAGTCTTTTTTTGTTTAGGAACTTTTTTATCTATTTTAACTTTTTTGTTAGAACTACTAGAAGGTTCTTGTTCTTTATTATCTTGTTTAACTCCAAAAATAGCACCAAGTGGAATTGCTGTACCATTCATACCATCAAGGCTTAGGTCACTATTAGATAAAGTTTCAGTTATATCTTTAAAAATATCTTCAAACTGGCTTGACATATCTTCTAAATTGATTTTATCTCCTTCTAAAATATTAGACTGATTTGCAAGTACTTCTAAAGGATTGATTCCTTTTTCTTTTGCACAGTTATAGCAAAGGCCGTCTAATTTATCTTCACCTTTATCATTTTTATTATTAACAAAAATAATAGCAGGATTTTTCTTACATATTGAACATAACATAAAAATTTTCTCCAATCTAAATTAAGAATTTAATTTTCTACTAGAATATAATAATACATTAAATATAGCTAAAAGTCAAGAAAAATAAGGAATTCTTAATGTATAATTAAAATGAAAATAATCATACTACAATTGGGAGTTGATTGTTTTGGAAGATATTAAAGAAAACATATTCAAATTGATAGAAGAAATAGAACAAATGATAAAAGAAAAGGCTGATAAAAAAAGCATTGAAATTAAGAGAGAAGAATTAGATAAATTATTAGATTTATACTTAAAAGACATTTAAGACATTAAAAACGATATAACATACGCAAATAGTTCATTTATACTATTAGAAAAATTTGTTAGCATAGTAGTAGATTAGTAAGTAAAGGTGATAGTAGATGAAAAAGAAAAGTATAATAAGAATCGGAGAAAACTTACAAAAGATTAGAAAAAGCAATGGATATACTCAAGAAATGCTAGCAGAAAAATTAGAATGTTCTACAAGATATATAAGTGATGTAGAGCAAAACAATTCTAAACCTTCATATGAAGTATTAGTCAAATTTTGCAATGTTTTTAATATAGGGTTAGATGATATATTTAAAAACTATCTAAATATAAGTAAGGATAGAACGATTAATTATGAATTAAATGGATATGAAAATTTAAAAACTAAAGATAAGAATACAATAGCACATTTAATCAGTTTCTTTAACAAGGAAATCAATGGTAGTAAATGAATTGTGACTGTTCAGAAAATTTAAAACAGAAAGTTGTAATTCGCAAATTACATAAAAATATTATAAAAGTGGTTGACAACATAGGTATATATGATATATAATAGTTACATTCGTAAAGAAGAAGTCATCCACTTCTCACCTTATCCAAGTAGGGAAAAAGGTTATAAACTAAATTGTTTATAGTGCTATATAAATAGCACGAGTATTTAAGTGGATTGGCTAAAAAGTCAATCTTATTTTTTTGGAGGTGTTTTATATAAAACAAGAATTACCAATTAATGAACAAATACGTTTAAAGCAAATACAATTAATTGATGACGAAGGTCAAAAAAGAGGAACAATGGATACGCATGAAGCTTTAGAAATTGCGTATGAGAAAAACTTAGATTTAGTATTAGTAGCACCAAATGGAAATCCACCAGTTTGTAAAATAATGAACTATGGAAAATACAAATTTGAGCAAGCTAAAAAAGAAAAAGAAGCAAAGAAAAAGCAAAAAACATTTGAATTAAAAGAGCTTAGAATTACACCAAATACAGAAGAACATGATTTTAATTTTAAAGCAAAAAATGCTAGAAAATTCATTGAAGATGGATGTAAAGTAAAAATTACAGTTCGTTTTAGAGGAAGAGAATTAAACTATGTTAAACAAGGGGAAACTATATTAAATAGCTTTATAGAAGAATTAGAAGATATAGCAACACCAGAAAAGAAACCTGTATTAGAAGGTAAAAATATGTTTATTATATTAGCTAAAAAAGCTGAAAAATAATATAAATATTAGTTATAGTTCAATCTTAAAATAATAATAAGTAGCGACACGTGAATGTAGCACTTTTTGTTTTTCGAACTATGAGAGAAAAACAAAAACGTCCTACATTCAGCAAGATGGAGCGAACTTTATAATTATAGATTGAATTGCAATCAATATTATAAAAAGTAAGGGAAGGGAGTTTTAGATTATGGCAAAATTAAAAACAAATAAAGCTGCAAGTAAAAGATATAAATATACAGCTACAGGAAAAGTAAAAAGAACAACAGCAAATGGAAGACACAGATTAGCAACAAAAACACCTAGACAAAGAATGTCTAGAAAGGCTAATGCATATGCTGATAAAACAGTAGAAGCAGGAATTAAAAAATTATTACCATATGGTAACTAGAATTCGTATATAGAGGTAGAAAGGAGAAAATAAAAAATGGCAAGAGTAAAAAGTGCAATTATAACACGTAAAAAACATAAAAAAATATTAAAAAGAGCAAAAGGATATTATGGAGCAAAACATTATAGATTTAGAATGGCAAAACAAGCTGTTATGAAATCAGGAATGTATGCATATGTAGGAAGAAAAGATAAAAAAAGTAATTTTAGAAAATTATGGATAACAAGAATTAATGCAGCAGCAAGAATGAACGGTTTAACATATTCTAAATTAATTTCAGGATTAAAAAAAGCAAATGTTACAATCAATAGAAAAATGCTTGCAGAAATAGCAGTAACAGATATGGCTGCATTTGCAAAAATAGCTGAAATTGCAAAAAATGCTTAGATAAAATAAAAACGACTTTAGGTCGTTTTTATTTTATTGCTTTTTCATTTTAGGCTTAGAAATAAGAGATGCAATATAGCCAAAGAATATTGCAGCAGCAATACCGCCTGCAGCAGCTTTAGTTCCGCCAATAAAGGCACCAACAAATCCGGATTTTCCTACTTCTTCAATAGCACCTTTTGCAAGAGCATTACCAAAACCAGTTAATGGAACAGTTGCACCACATCCTGCAAAATCTACTATATGTTGGTAAATTCCAAGGCCTCCTAGAATAGCACCAGTTGTAACAAATATAACTAAAATCCTAGCAGGAGTTAGCTTAGTTTTATCAATTAAAATTTGACCAATTATACAAATAAGCCCACCAACAACGAAACATCTTAACATTTGCATCCAATCTATACTTCCGAAAAAATTCCATATAAAACAATCCTTTCATTTTTTATAATACAATTTAGAATATAATAAAATGTTGCCAACTTAAAGGGTAATCATTTTGTAGGGGGCGGGCCCAGTGTCCGCCCTTTCTGTGTAATATCTCTAATACATTTTAATTAATTTCTTTAGAACAAGGGCAGGCACAAGACCTGCCCCTACATTCCTTTATTTTAAAACATATTTATAATTCAATAGCTACAGCATGAGCAATTCCTGGTATTGATTCACCCTGTTGATTTGTTGTAGAATTTGTTAAAGCTCCAGTAGCCATTAAAAGTACTTTTTTATATTTTTTCTGCTCAAGCATTTTATAAATATATCCTGAAAAAACAGTTCCACAACAAGCACAACCACTACCGCCCAGAATGAGTATCTTGTTTTTCTTTATCAAAAATAAGAACTCCACAATCATTATAATTTGATTTAATATTATATCCTTTAGTTTCAGCAAGTTCTATTAAAATTTCTTTTCCAATATGCCCTAAATCTCCAGTAAAAATGGCATCATAGTAACTTGGATTTCTACCAGTATCTTTAAAATGAGTAAGCAAAGTATCAAGTGCGGCAGGAGCCATAGCAGCCCCCATATTATTTGCATCTTTTATTCCCATATCAACAATTTTTCCGGGGGTAATACAAGTTATAAAAGGACCGGCACCATTTTTTGAAACAATTGCAGCACCTGAGCCAGTTACAGTCCATTGTGAACTAGGTGGACGTTGATTTCCAAGTTCAAGTGGAAATCTAAATTGCTTTTCAGCACTACAGAAGTGGCTTGATGCAGCACAAAGCGTGTTGTTAGCTGCACCAGACTCTGTAAATATTGAACCTAACATAAGAGCTTCTACAAATGTAGAACATGCACCAAATATACCAAAAAATGGAATGTTTAATTCACGTAGTCCAAAGCTTGAAGAAATACATTGATTTAATAAATCTCCAGCAAAGCAATAATCTATAGAATCACTGGCTAATCCAGATTTTGAAATAACCATATTTACAGTTTCTTTTATTATTTTACTTTCAGCCTTTTCCCAGCTACTTTCTCCCCAAAATTCATCTTCTAAACAATTGTCAAAGTAGCTTGCAAGAGGACCGGTCTGCTTCTTTTGGACCAACTATAGATGCTGTTTGCAAAATAGTTGGAGGAGCATCAAATTTTATAGTTTGTTTTCCTATTTTCTGCATTAAAATCACCTTTCTCAAAATTCTAAAGAATTTTGTATTATTAATTTTTCACTTTTAAATTTACAGTTTAAACTATCGTACTTGCAGTCCGCTTCCAGAAACTAAGATATTTTATAATTTTTTAAAACACTTCGGCTTTCCCAAAAGAAACTGTAATAATGTTACACATTCTAACAGTTTCTATTGGTCCCCACAAAAGCCTCGCCACTATTTTAAAAAATTATAAAATATCTTAGTTTCTTTACGCTGTTTTGTAAGATAGTATTTAAATGTAACTATTGTTACACTAAAGTTATAGATTGTGTATTAAAAATTAGATATACAATTCCCACTACAATTGAAGCAGAAATACCAAATACTAAAACTGGACCAGCAACAGTAAACATCTTTCCGCCAACACCCATTACATATCCTTCAGATTTATATTCCATTGCGGGTGAAACTACAGAATTAGCAAAACCTGTAATAGGAACAAGTGAACCAGCACCTGCAAATTTACCAATCCTATTAAATAAATTTAATCCTGTTAAAAATGCACTAATTCCAATTAGTATAATAGAAACTATAGTATTAGAAAGTTGTACATCCATTCCACGGAATTTACAATAATTAAAAATAATTTGACCAATAGAACAAATTAGTCCCCCGACCCAAAACGCATTAAAGCAGTTTTTTATAATAGGAGAATTAGGAGATTTTTTATCTACATAGTCCTGATAATCTTTTTTGGTTTCAATAGGCTTCATAGAATCCTCCTTTATTAATCTCTATCTCTATCAATTACAAAAGATAGGTCTAAAACAACATAATATTCTGCTATTTTTTTGCCATCTATTTTTGCTGTTTGTTCTAAAACTTTAACATTAGTTAAATAATCAATAGTTTTTGAAGCTTCATTTACAGTTTGAATAATAGCATCTTTCCAAGAAACTGTAGATGTTCCTGATACTTTTAAATGTTTTTCAACAGT
The DNA here is from genome assembly GCA_948471035.1 of uncultured Clostridium sp. Lineage (GTDB taxonomy): Bacteria > Bacillota > Clostridia > TANB77 > CAG-508 > RGIG8482. Next base: position 17,641 of record CAOKRC010000008.1, on the reverse strand, counting down.
CATTTATAATCAACCTCCGTTTTTTTATTAGATAAACATATATTTTCCAACTTTAAAAAAAATATGCAAAATTAAAAAATATAGTTAAATTTTTATTTGATTTTCAATTATATTAATTCCAAAAATTTTGCTAAAAAAAGATCAATTCAATCAATTTTATAAATCTCTAATTAAAAATGCTCGAAGTTTAAAAAAACAGATAAAATATATTCAATTTATAAAAGTATTAGATAAAATGGGATTTCCTAAAAATTATTGTTTTTATAATTTTTTTAGTCAATTGTCCATGTATAGTGTAATATTAATTTTTTGATAATTGTAAAATTACCATAATGTATTGACAATTAGTGAATTATGCTATATAATGTACTAGTAAATTTTGTAAGAGTCATTTCGAGTTATATTATGACTTGATACAAGGAAAAAGAAAGGGTGTGATATATGAATACTGTTATTGAATGCCCGTATTGTAGACAGCCTATATCTATAGTACGGAGACTTGCCTATGGTCAAGAAGTTTTAGAAAATGTATATTGTTCACATTGTAAACGAAGCATGGATATAGGGTTTGAAGGATTGTCAAACTTACCATATTTGTTAGCTTATTATGGACAAAGAAAAGACTTTTGGAATTATGATGTAGTCTATATGTCTGGCATCAGAATCAAAAAAAATGATGAAGATAAAAAGCTAAAAGCATATGAAATCAACTATCATGAAAGTTCTATAGATGCTGCAATTAATATTTACTACCAAGAACAATTAGTAAAAGTAGTGAAATGTGCTGAATGTGGACGTTTTATACAATTGAATAAGAAAAAGGAAAGAAAAGATACTTATGGACTTTTTTGTGACTATTGTGCAAGAAAATTAAAGTTTAGATATTCATATGAATTTCTAAGCGATTTTTATGATGTTGAGCAAGCTTCATTAAAAGAAGAAACTGAAAACCAAGAAAGTAAAAAACAGGAGGAAAATGAAATGACAGTTAAGAGTACAATTATTGGGTTCGTTTTGGAATGTGACGACACATATAAGATTTACAATCCTAATACAAATCAGTTGGCAGTGTTGTCAGCAGCAGATTTTAAGAGCTTATGTTTAGGAGAGTTTCCTTACCGTAAGGTTCGGGCCAACACCTTGACAGATAAGGAAGTTGTTGAAACTCTCGATGGAAAGGTGTATTATGTTGCTGATGCAAAAAAGAACGAATTGTTTGATTTCGAATCAGGAAAGATCGAGCGTTCGGCTACCATTACCAATTTATTGGTAAATACTAATTGTTATGTGAAGTATATCCCTGTGCTGAAGCAGTATTGCTCTTTTGCAGACGTTTCGGCTGGCAATGTGGATCCGAGAATAGCGAAAATGATTGAGGTCATTTCTAATGACATTCAGTCTGGGAATGCAACTGTTGAGAACAATAAAGTAGCTAAAATGGTAAGATTTCTTGCTGATCCAGAGTATGCAGAGTTACTGGATATGGAAGCTTTAACAGATATGGTTATGGCAGATCCTCAGGCATTTATGGTTATGACTCAAATGACCAATATGCAGATGGCTAAATCCATTATGGCAACTCAGGGGGCAATTCCTCTTTCTGTTAATACTACTGTAGCACCACAGGAAAAAACGGAGTCAGACGATTCTATGAAACTTGAAGGAGAAGATGATGCGAGGTATAAGGAGAGAATGACAAGACTTATGGAAGAAGCGGCTAAGTATGGTAACTATGAGGCAGCGGCAAGATATCAGAAAGCTTTAAACAGTATTTAAGTCACATGAAGATGAGCCTAGACACTAAAGTTAAAGTCTAGGCTTATCCTAATTTTAGAGTTAACCAAAGTTATATTAGGAGACTCAAAACTTGTAGTTTAGTAAAACAAATTTTATGATGTTTGGTAAATCTATGTTAATTAACAGGAGGAAAAAATGAACAAACTTAGTAAGCAACACTTAGTCAACTTTCTACAGACAGAGGCAGGAAAAAATGCTTTACGGGAAGCAAGTAGAGTAGTTTCAGAGGAGATCATCTCGGCAGCCAAATATTATATTGGTACTCCAGATGGTAAATACTTTGAAGCAGGCCAGTTTCATAAAAATGTTGTAAAGGCTAAAAAGGCATATGTTACTCTTAATACAATTATGGGAGGAAATACAGCTGAACAGGATAGATTCAATGAGGGAAAGAAACAAATACCTGAATTGCTTACACCGTTAGGCGTTAAGAAAATGGTAAGCCTATTTATACATTTATTCTACTTTGCAAGCGAAGGAAGTAGCAATATCGATTATGAAACTGTAAGGGCATGTAGACAGACCGAAGTGAGTGAAGGCGAAAGCATTGTTGGGGCACTTACTTCTACTACAAAACTTTCTATAGACGAGATTATGAAACTAGGATATGGAAACAAAAATGGTTTGGCAATTTGTCGCTATAAGTTCTATGATGGAGTTGTAATCTTTGATATGGAAAGGCTAGAAGATGAATATATGAAACCTAAAGAAAGAGAAGTTCTTTTACTAACTGGAAATAAACTGGAGGTACATTGCTACGGATATGATGAACGTTATCTCGGTAAAGACGGACAGCCTGCATTAATGTACGATATTGAAGTTTTTCCTCCAAAATTTAAAAACAATACGAAAAATCAGGAGGAACTTGAAAGGGTTGTATATGATGCAACCTATATTGCGGAGATCAAGAAGTTCTATGAAGCTTTGAACCAAGATACGCATTTTCCGAATGTTCCAGAATGCTATGATGTATGGAAGAAAAGTTTCAAAGAACTCGTAATCTTAGAGCTGAGTAATTTAGTTTAAAGGTTGAAAGTGTAATATTTATTCACAATGATAACTGGGTTATTCTAAAAAGGATAGCCCAGTTGTTACTTTCTATTATAAGGTTATAACACAAAGGAACTAGATAGTTAAAATTTCATCTATCTAGTTCCTTTGCTGTCTAAAGCATATAGCTGTTTACATATTCGTATTTCAACCGTTTTTTAAGACAATGTGAATAATCTTATAACTAATCATAAATTTACTTAAAATAGTGAAAATTGAAAATGATTGTGTTATAATGATTCATGAAAAGGGGGAGAGGAAATTGGGACTAAAAGTAACGAATGTGACAAAAAGTTTTTTAGATAAAAAAGCAGTAGATAATATTTCATTTAGCATAGAATCACCAGGAGTATTTGGGCTACTTGGAACAAATGGAGCAGGAAAAACAACAACTATTAGAATGATGCTTGGAATAATAAAAAAAGATAATGGAGAAATTACTTGGAATGGTAAAGAAGTAACAAGAAAAAATGTAAACTTTGGATATTTACCAGAAGAAAGAGGAATTTACCCAAAATCTAAAGTAATTGACCAATTAGTTTATTTTGGAAAGCTAAAAGGAATGAAAAAGAGTGATGCAATAGAGAAAGTAAAATATTGGGCGAAAAAATTAGAAGTAGAACAATATTTAGAAATGCCAGCAGAAAAATTATCAAAAGGAAATCAGCAAAAAATACAATTCATTATAGCAGTAATGCATAATCCGGAATTAATTATTTTAGATGAACCATTTAGTGGACTTGACCCAGTAAATGCAAAAATTTTAAAAGATGTAATTCTAGAATTAGTTAAACAAGGCAAATACATAGTTATGTCATCACATCAAATGACACAAATAGAAGAATTTTGTACAGATGTAGTAATTTTAAATAAAGGCGTAACAGTACTTAAAGGAAATCTAAAAGAAATTAAAAATAGTTATCCATGTAACAAATTAGAAATTAGTACAAAAGAAAATATAGATGATTACATAGAAAGTGCAGGACTAACAGTTAATTTTAGCAAAAATAATGAATATATTATTGATATTAATGGAGAAGAAAAAGCAAATACTCTCTTAAAAACACTTATCGAAAACAATATAAAAATTATGAAATATGAATTAAAAAGACCAAGCTTACAAGATATATTTATTGAAAAGGTAGGTGAATAAAATGAGAGATTTAATAACAGTAGCAAGCTATACAATAAAAGAAATGATAAAAAGAAAATCTTTTATAATTTCAAATATAATAATTCTTTTAATAATTGTATTAGGTTTCAATGTACCTAATATTATAGACAGAGTAAAAGGAGATAATGCAGAAGATACCAGTGATAATATCGTTTTAGTAGTAGATGAAGATAATATATTTGAAGGAAATCTAGAAATATTAAATCAAATGGAACTAGGAACAAACTTTAAAATACAAAATGAAAGCATATCAAACGAAGAATTAAAACAAAAAATAGATGATGAAGAGATATTTGCAGGACTTATATTAAAGAGAAAAGATGGAGTTATAAATATAAACTATGTTGTAGATAGTATAAATATGAATGAACTACCACAATCAGTAATAGAAGGATTTTCTAAGATATATACAAATATGCAAATTGGAAAATTAGGACTTACTGATGAAGAATTAGCAGGCTTAAATGCGATATTTGATGTAGAAGTAACAGAAACAAACGAAAACCCAGCAAGTGGAAATATATTTGCAATAATGCTTTTATCAATTGTGTTATTTTATGCAATATATTTCTGTGCATACCAAGTTTCAAGTTCAATAACAACAGAAAAAACATCAAAAATAATGGAAACATTAGTAACATCAACAACACCTAGAACAATAGTACTTGGAAAAACAATAGGAATAGGAATTGTAGGATTATTACAAGTTAGCTTAATAATACTAGTTAGTATTATTTCTTGTAATTTATTCCTAGATTCTAATCTACTATCATCAATAATAGATGTATCAAAAATAACACCAATGCTTGCAGTATCAGTAATAGTATATTTTATTTTAGGATATGCAATATATTCATTACTATATGCACTAACAGGTTCAACTGTAAGTAAACCAGAAGATATAAATTCAGCTAATGGTCCAGTTGCAATTTTAGCTGTAATAGGATTTTACTTATCATATTTTTCAATGATGAATCCTACAAGTGATATAAATGTATTTGCATCAATGTTTCCATTTTCAGCACCATTTAGTATGCCATTTAGAATAATGATGGGAACTGCAACACCTATTCAAATTCTAATATCACTAGTAATAATGATATTAAGTATAATTGTAATAGCACATATATCAATAAAAATATACTCATCTGCTATATTTAATTATGGTACAAAAATGAATATAAAGGATATTTTAAAAATGTATAAAGATAAAAATTAAAAAACAGGCATTGCCTGTTTTTTGATTTTTATATATAATTATCAAAAACGGAGGAATCAAAATGGATTTTGCAAGAGAAAGTGCTTTAAAAGTGCTATATAGAATTGATGTAGAAAAAGCATATTCTAATATTGCTTTAGATGAATATTTGAATAGTTATAGGAAAAAACTAAACAAAAAAGATATAAATTTAATTTCTGGGATAGTTTATGGAACTATTACATGGAAACTAACAATAGATACTATTTTACAGAAGTATTCTAAAATCAAATTGAAAAAAATGTCTAATTGGGTATTAAACATTTTAAGAATTGGAGCATATCAAATCTTATTCTTAGATAAAGTACCTAAAAGTGCAGCGGTTAATGAAAGTGTTAATTTAAGTAAAAAATATGCTTCAAAATCAGTAAACTTTGTAAATGCAATTTTAAGAAAAATTGATAAAAAAGACTATGAAGAATTATCTTTAATTGAAAATGTACAAGAAAGATTATCTAGTGTTTATTCAATGCCAAATTGGTTAGTAGAAGAATTATTAAAAGAATATTCTGTAAAAGAAACAGAAGATATATGTAAATATTCAAATGAAAAACCAAAAACAACAATTAGAATTAATACATTAAAAATAGATAAAGAAAATATCTTAAAAAAATTAGATGAAAAAGAAATAGAATATGAAGAAACAGAAAATCCAAATTATCTACATATAAAAAATGTAAAAAATATGGGAGAATTAGATTTATTTAAAGATGGGCTTTTCACAATTCAAGATATTGGGGCAGGAAAACCACGGTTTAATGCTTTCGCCAAAAGAAGGAGAGATTGTTTTAGATGCTTGTAGTGCACCAGGAGGAAAAACTACTGAACTTGCTGAAATTATGAAAAACACTGGAAAAATTATAGCATGTGATGTTTATAAACATCGTATTAAACTTGTAGAAGAAAATGCTAAAAGGCTTGGAATAAAAATAATAGAAACATATGAACAAGATGCAACAAATCTAAACGAAGAGTTTTTTCAAAAATTTGATAAAATTTTAATTGATGTTCCATGTCTTGGGTTTGGTGTTATGAAAAGAAAGCCAGATATCAAATGGCAAAGGAAAAAAGAAGATATAGAAGAAATTAGGGAAGTTCAATTTAAAATTTTAGAAAACTGTGTAAAATACTTAAAAGTAGGTGGGGAATTGGTTTATTCAACATGTAGTATTTTAAAAAAAGAAAATGAAGACATTATTGATAAATGGGTAGAAAAGGTAAATGTCGAACCGAGTCAAAAGAATATGAAATACGAAATACAAGATAAACAAAAAATATTACCAGATAAAAATACAGATGGATTTTTTATATGTAAAATTAAACGAATAAGTTAAGTTTTAAAAGAGTGTTACAAATATATTACAATTAAGTGACAATTGAATTAAAGCTATTGACTTTTGAGATAAAAATAATAAAATAATAGATATAATGCTAAAATGGAAAAATAATGAAAAAAATGTCAAAATTTCATGAAACAAATTGTATGAAATTATAAAAAGTGTAAAACATAAATATGAAAAATAAAATATAGTAACAAAGGAGAAAAATATGTCAACTTGTTTAGGTTTATATATTGAAGATAATATAATTAAATATGCTAAAGTTTCAAAAGATAATGACATTGTTAAAATTGACTCCTTTGGAATTAAATTTTATGATAAAATTAACGAAGCAATTTCACAAGTAATAGAAGAAACATATAGTTATAAGGTGCCAATAAGTGTTAATATATCAAACGAAAATTATAATTACTTTTACTTATTTAGCTTACTAAACAAAAAAGACATGCAAAATGTAATAAAAACAGAATTTGAATCACAATGCTATGATAAAGGACAAAATAAAGATGCATTTGAAACTAGATATGTATTAGTAAATGATTTACAAGATAAAGAAAAAGTAAAAGTAATACATGTATCTTCTAATAAGGCAGACATAGCAAGAAAAGAACAAAAGCTAGAAGGATATAGGTTAGTATCTGCATCTCCAATGGGAACAACTATTGGAAATTTATTAGATTACAAAGATAATGAAAATGTAATGATAGTAAATATTGAAGAAAAAACAACAATAACAACAATAGTAGATAAAAAAATAGTAGATGTACAAATATTAGAACAAGGGGCAAATGAAATATTAGGCAATATTAATGCAAAAGAAAATTCATATTTAAAATCATATGAAATATGTAAAAGTACAACAATATATACTCAAGAAGGAAAAGACTTACAATATGAAGAAAATGATTATTTAGATGATATCATGCCTACATTATACAACATAGTTGGAGAAGTTAGAAAAATTACAAATAACAGTTTAAATAAAATAGATAAAATATATTTAACAGGAACTGCTTCAGTTATAAATAATGTAGATATATATTTTCAAGAGTATTTAAAAGATATAAAATGTGAAGTATTAAAACCCTATTTTATAAAAAGCAACTTAAACAAAATAAACATAAAAGATTATATTGAAGTAAACTCTGCTATAGCCTTGGCATTGCAAGGATTAGGAGAAGGCTTGAAAGGCATGAACTTTAAAAAGGAAACTCTAAAAGATAAACTTCCAGAGTTTCTAACAATGGAGATAGGTTCTAAAAAAGAAAAAGGTCAAAGTGGTAGTAAGTTTAATTTTGATATGAGCTTAAAAGGAGAATTAACAGCATTAGAGCAAACATTAGTTAGAGTTTTATATGGAATTTTATTGCTTATAATAGTTTATAGTGGGATATCAATATTCTTAGGGAGTTCAATGAATAAAAAAGCAGAAGAAATTGCAGAAGCTACAAGGCAGGCAAATACTCAAATTGCAACAATCAATAATGATGCATCAAAATTAAAAGAAAACACTAGTAAATACCAAGCAATGACAAAAAGATTAACAGATTTAAATGAATCAATACAAGAAAAAAGAAAAGTAAAAAATGCAATACCTACATTACTAAACCAAATAATGTTTAGTATACCAAAAGGAGTACAAATAACTTCTATTGAAAATACAAGTGGTACAAAAATAATTATAAATGCTCAAGCAAATACTTATGACCAATTAGGATATTTAAAAGCAAGTATTAAAAATTATAAGATATTAACAAATGTTGTATCAGATAGTGGGCAAAAAACATCACAGGATGGACCAATAACAACAACGATAGAGGGAGACTTGCCAATATAATAAAGGAGAAAACATGCTATGAGAAAAATTTTAATATCCATATTAATTGTTTTATTATTAGCAGTTGGATATTTGGTAATATTTAAAGGGCTTAATATATTAGGAATAGATATTTTGTCAATTGAACGGGATAAAACAAAAAAATAGCGATTTAGATACTTCATTAGAACAAGTAAGTATATTAACCAGTGTTGACGAACCAAAAGCAATATTAGAATTAAATGAAAGTGCAAAACAATTGGAAATAGCAAAAGAGGAGTACAATGATAAAGTACTAAATAGTTCAAGTGATGATATTGCAGAAGCTAGAATAACAAGGCCGTATGAAACAGAATTTTTACAAACAGTTATAGGAAATTATGCTAAAGATAAAGGAATTAATTTAAGATATGAATTAAGACAAGCATCAAGTGGAATATCAGGCGAATATGATATGTATTTTACTATTACAGGAAGTTATGTTTCAATATCTGAATTTGTAGCAGCAATTGAAAATGATTCTTCACTAAATTTTAGAATTGAAAGCTTTAAATTATTACCTACAACAGGTGATACAGAAACTTTACAAGCAACTTTCAATGTAAAAGCACTAAATGTTAAAATTGATGCAGTTAATAGAGCATCAAGTAGTAATACAAGTACTAATACAAATACAGTTAATACTAATACTGCCCAATAACTTTAGATTAAAAGGAGGATATTTTAGGGTGAAGTCAATTATCAAAGAAATAATTATTGTACTTTTGTTATTGTTAGCAATTATTTTGGTATTAGGCGTATTTTTATATGACTATATACCAACAAGTAAAATTGTTCCAAAAATTGAACAATATCAAGTACCCAATAATATTAAAGAAGAATTAGAAAAAAATGTTAATGATATTCAGGATGGTGAAGCACAAATTATATATGAAATAGATGGAACAGATTTAAAAAATGCTGAAAAATCAAAAGATTATCAAAAAGGAAAAGTAAATCCTTTTTCACAAGATACTGTAGGGAATAGTGTAGAAAATACTACAAATACTACTTCAGGAAATACCACAAAAAACAATACTACAAGTAAAAACAATACAGTAAGTACTAAAAATTCCAATTCTGTAGGTAATTATTTACCACAAACTGGAACAAAATAATTTGGGTTATATTTATTTATATAGATATATCAAAAGAAAAATATTTTAAGGAGGAATTTTTTATGTTAAAAGGACAAAAAGGTATTACATTAATAGCATTAGTAATCACAATAATAATACTATTAATATTAGCAGGGGTAACAATTTCATTAACTTTAGGAGAAAATGGATTATTTAAAACAGCTGAAGGAGCTGCTAAAAACTATGTAAATGAAGCAAATAAAGAGAAAAACCTTGTAAATGATTTAGATCAATATGTTAGAAATTATGCAGAATAATTAACAAATTACTAACTAAATGGCATATGCAGTTTATGTATATGCCATTTAGCTTAAAAGAAATAGGAAAATATAAAAACGAATATGTTTTAAGAACCTACAGTTAGTTATGTTAACAGCTTCATTAAATAAAGAGACCTTTCCTAGGATAAGTTCTTTTAAGAAAGAAATGTTTAATATATAATAAGAAAAGAGGAAAACATGCTACAAACTGTACTATTAATTATAATATTTATACTAGGAATATATTTTGGTAGTTTTTTTACACTTGCTACATATAGACTTCCTAAAAAAGAAGATATAACACATAAACATTCATATTGCCCTAATTGTAACCATAAATTAGGAATTTTAGATTTAGTGCCAGTATTTAGTTATATATTCTTAAAAGGAAAATGTAGATATTGTAAGAATCCAATAGGTATCCGTTATTTTCTATTTGAAATATTAACAGGAATAGTCTTTGTTTTATTTAGTATTTCTCTAAATATAGATGTTTACAACTTAAATCTTAATACAATACTTTATTTTATAATAGCAATTTTATATTTTTCTAGTTTATTCATACTTGCTGGAATTGAAAAAGAAAAAGGAATAATACAAAAATCTGTATTAATTTATGGAGTTTTTGTTTCATTGGTATATATGATATATTCATATACACTAATTAAAACAAATGTATATGAATATGTTATATATTTAAGTTTCATGATAATATTATTATTTTTTGATACAAAATTGTTAAAGAAAAAATTGAACTATAATTATTGGATACAAATATTAATATTAATACTTTATATACTAATATGTACAGGAGTATACTACACAATATGCACAGTAATTTTAGCTATATTATCAATTGGAATTAAAAATATAATACAGTTTTTTAAAACAGAAAAATCAAAAATAGTACAAGAAAATAAAACCTCACCAATAGCATTCTATTTATGCATATCAAGCATTATAGTTGTTATAATTATGAATTTTATCATTAATTATATGATTATGTAGAGGTCAACACCCTCGTCGATCCGAAGAAATAAGACAAAAAATAAAATTAACGCAAAGAGGTGTATGGGCAGGTTCTAAAGTCTGCCCAAGATAAAATAGACAAAAAGGACTAGAATGTAAAAGCACCATACCATCTAAAGAATAAATAAATCCAATGCAAAGAGGTGTAGCGGCATGCCTTGTTTTTGCCCTTATGGGATAGATGAATCTAATATAAAAAGTGAAAAATTAAGAGTACAAAATTCTTCAAATTTAAAGAAAGGAATTAAGTCAATCTTGAAAATATATAAATATACAGATAATAAAGGTTTTACAACGGCTGAAATAATTATTTCTATAGCGATAATAATAATATTTACAACAATAATAACTAGTGCTTTTTATAATTATTATGTAAGTGCCCAGTCAAAAAACAGAAAGACTATAGCAACAAATATAATAATAGATGTTATAGAAAATGTAGAAATGATGAAATATGAAGAAACAAGCCAAGATACAGTAAATACATTAATACAAACACTAAAGGATAATGGAATAATCCAAAACCGGATATTCTGTTACAGCTACATTAAAAAGATATGATGAGATAGAGGGAAATGAAGATAAAAAAGATTTAATAAAAATCTTAACTGTTACAGTAGAATATACAGTAAGTAATAAACAAGAAAAAATTGAAATTAGTAGATTGATAATAAAAAAATAATTGTATTATTAAAAAAGAAAGTAAGGAGAGTAGCAATGAAATCATCTAGAGGTGTCACAACCACAAGCCTAATTATATATGTAATTGCCATGTTAATTGTAATAGGTATTATTGCAACTATTACATCTTTCTTTTATACAAATGTAATTAATTTAGAAGATAGTAGCAATAATATAGCAGAAATTACAAAGTTTAATATGTATTTCTTACAAGAAGTAAAAAGCAATAACAATGATATTATCGGAGTAAATGAAAAAGCCATTACATTCTTATCAGGTAATACATTCACATTTCAAGATAATGGAATATACATGAATAGTAGCAAAATTAGTGAAAATATAAAAGATTTAAAATTTTCTGTAGAAGAGATAGATTCTAAAAAAGTAATAACAGTATTAATTACAATAGGAGAAAATTTAGAATATACAAAAACGACGAAATATGTAATGGATTAGTAATTTATGCCAAAAGAACAAAAAATATATCAAAAAAAGAAAAGATATTGTATAATAGAATTAGTACTAAAGAACAAAGGAGGAAATCTATATGTCAAGACAACCAATAGGAATTGAATTAGTTAGAAGAGGAATAATAACAGAAGGTGACATTGGAAAAGCATTAGAATATCAAAAAATGCATCCAAATAAAAAAATGGGAGATATATTAAATATCTTACAAGTAACAGATTCATATACTCTAATAAAAGCAATAGGAGAAATATTAGATGAAAAAGCAATGCTGTTAAATAAAAGAGATATAAAAATAAATATACAAGATTATATAGGAGCAGACATTTTAAGACAAAACAAAGCTATACCATTTGATATAGAAAATGGAAGAATAAAAGTATGTTTTGCAGATACTGCAAATAGGCGAACAGTAGAAACAATTAGATTATTATTATTAAACAAAGGTCTAGTAATGGATAAATATATTACATTTGAAAGTAATATAGAAGAAATCTTAAAATCATTAGAGGGAAATAGCCAAAATGATATAAAATCAACCAGTGATATAACAGGAATGATAGATACAGTCATAAAAAAAGCAATGGATAAAAGAGCGAGTGATATACATTTTGAACCAATGGATGATGCCTTAAGAATTCGTTATAGAATAGATGGAGAATTATACACAGTTGCAAATATAGAAAAAGAAAAACAGGCACAAATTATAGGTAGATTAAAAGCAATATCTAATATGCATCAAGAAAGACAAGAAGCACAAGATGGTAGGATTTTAGTATATCCTGATTACAATATACGTGTATCTTCACAACCAAATGTATATGGAGAAAAATTTGTATTAAGGCTATTAAAGAAAAATGCAGATGTAAAAAGACTTTTCGATTTAGGTTTTCCTAATAATGAAGAATTAGTAAATAAAAGTTTTAATAAGAAAAATAGTATAACAATAATGGCAGCACCAACAGGAGAGGGAAAAACAACAACATTATATAGCATAGTTGACTATTTAAACCAACCTAGCATAAATGTAACAACAATAGAAGATCCTGTTGAAATTAGGATACCTGGTTTAAACCAAGTAGAAATAGATGCAAAAACAACATTTTTAGATTCATTAAGAACAGTATTAAGACAAGACCCAGACATAATTTTAGTAGGAGAAATAAGAGATGCCGAAACTGCTGAAATTGCAATGCAAGCAGGACAAACAGGTCACTACGTACTTTCAACAATACATACAATAGATAGTATAGAAGTAATAACAAGACTAAGAAAAATGGGAATATCAAATTATGATATAGCAAGCACACTTGCTACAACTGTATCACAAAGATTAATTAGAAGAGTTTGTCCACATTGTGCAAGACCAAGGATTTTTACAGAAGAAGAAAGAAATATAATAACAAACATAGGAAGAAAATATGGTGTAGAGTTTGAGGTCATGGGAAAAACTACATATGATGCAGTAGGATGTGAACATTGTAACCATTCAGGATATTATGATAGAATAGGTATATTTGAAATATTAATAATTGATGATGCCATAAGAGAACTAATAATCAACGACTCATCAACAATAAAAATAAAAGAAGAAGCATTAAAAGGAACATATAAACCTTTAGTGATAGACGGATTAAATAAAGTACTAAATGGAGTTACTACATTACAAGAATTAAATAAAAAATTAGTAATATTTTAATCCATAGGAGGGAAAATACTAATGATACAAATAGAAAAAATATTAGATTATGCAATTGAAAAAGATGCATCAGATATACATTTTATATGTGGTATAAAACCAATGCTAAGAATTATAAGAGACTTAGTAGAAGTAGAAGATGTAGATGTTTTAACGCCAGAAGATATGAATGAAATATATGATTACTTAGTTAGAGGAAATATAGATAAAGACAATGTATTTCAAAAAACAAAGAAATTAGATACTTTTTTAGAATATGCAGATAAACGTTTTAGGGTAAATATTTCATTATCAGAAGAAATACCACTTTTTACATTAAGAATCATAAAAAATGAATTACCAAAATTTGAGGAATTAGGAGTTCCAGACGTTGTAAGAAGAATGACATTCCAACCTCAAGGATTAATGTTAGTTACAGGAAAAACAAACTCTGGTAAAACCACAACATTAAATGCTCTAATAAATGAAATAAATGAAACACAAAATAAAAAAATCTTAACATTAGAAAGTCCAGTAGAATTTAAGCATCATTCAAAGAAATCAGTAATAGTACAAAAAGAAGTAGGGGTAGGTGGAGACTCTTTAAGTTATAGTGATGGTGTAAAAAACTCATTAAGAGAAGATTGCGATATAGTAGTAGTAGGAGAAATTAGGGATAAAGAAACAATGGAAGCAGCGATAGAAACAGCAGAATCAGGGCATTTAGTAATAGGAACGCTTCATACAAAATCGTGTGCAGAAACAATAGATAGAATGATAAATTTTTATGATATAAGCGATCAACCAACAGTTAAATACTTGATTTCATCACTATTAAAATTAGTAATTTCACAAAGATTATTAAAAGGAACAGATGGAAAGCTAGTACTTGTTCCAGAGGTAATGGTAGTAGATAACATTGTAGCAGGACTAATAAGAAAAGATAAAATAAGTGTATCAGAAATAGAAGATGCAATTCAAAGTAATTTAGAAAAAGGAAGTATAGGACTAATAAATTCAATTGCAGAACTATTTGTAGATGAAAAAATTACACTAGAACAAGCAAAAGCCCAAATAGAAGAAAAAAATATAGAAACACTAAATAGAACGATAATGCAATTAAGGATTAAGAAGAATAAATAGGGTTATAGGTAACCATAAAAAAACTAAATAAAATAAAGGAGAATTATAATGGCAGTATATAGATATAGAGCATTAACTCCAAATGGTGTTATTGTTAGTAATAGAATAGAAGAAAACAATAGAAGTGCAGTAATAAAAAAACTAAAAAGAAATAATTTAACACCAATAAGTATTGCAGAACAAATAGCAATAACTAAAAAACCAGTAAAAACAAACAAAAGAAATATTAAAGATATAGAAGACATTATGAAAAATGTTAATACATCTAGTATTATAAAGGATAGAGAAAAGAATAGAGAAACATATATACAAAAAATTAATAATGCTCTAGCTAAAACAGAAAGAATAACAACAAGAGATTTAGTCATATTTACTCAAAACTTTTATTTATTAAAAAAAGCAAACTTCAATAATATTCATGCTTTACAAACAATAATTGGAAGTACAGAAAACTATATATTTAAAGGGATATTAGAAGATATATTAGCAGGTGTAGAAGCGGGAGAAAATATGTATACAACAATGGAATACTATGAAGACGTATTTCCATATATATATATAAATATGATACGTGTAGGAGAATTATCGGGTTCACTTACAAATTCATTACAACAAGCAGTAAAATATTTAGATAATTCAGCAGATTTGAATAAAAAATTAAAAAACATATTAATACCAAACATTGTACAACTTGTATTATTACTTGTTATGTTAGTAGTTGGAACATTATTTGCAATTCCTGCAATTCAAGATGTTTTTGATGCTGTAGGAACTACAGATACATTACCAACAGTAACATTATGGTTTAAAGATTTCTTAAATATACTAATTCAGTTTTGGTATATACCAACTACAATAATAGCTGGTATTGTAATTGGTATAATAATGTATATAAGGACACCAAAAGGAAAATACAATTTTGATTATTTTAAATATACAATGCCTATATTTGGAGAACTAATATTTTCTTTAGATTTTTCAAGACTTGTAAAAGCTATGCTTTTAAACTTAAACAATGGTATGAGAATACAAGAAGCATTAGAAGTAAGTAAAGGAATATCTAAGAATTACGTTATGTTATCATTAATTGAAACATCAATTAATAATATATTAATTGGAGAGAGTTGGATAGAACCATTTGAGAAATCAGGACTTGCCTCTTCTATGATTACAGAAATGTTAAAGATAGGTATGCAAACAGATTTAGCCGAAATGATGGAAAAATTAGTAGAATATATGGAAATAGACATTAACAATATAATGGATAAAATTATGCAAGTATTACCACAAGTTGTATATAGTATTGTTGGTGCAGTCTTAATATTCTTCGTATTAGTAGTACTTGTACCATGTTTACAAGTATATATGGGTACATTCCTATTTTCAGCAGCAGAATATTAATTAAAAGTAGATAGAATAAAGCGAAAAGTGATAGTGAAAATAAAATTTATTTAAACTTTTCGTTTTTATTTTGTTAGGAGGAAATATGAGAATTGGAGTAGATATTGGTGGAAGCCATATTGGAGTTGGATTGGTCAATGAAAGAGGAACTGTGATAATAAAAAAAGAAAAAGACTTACTAAAAAAAGAGAGGATAGATTTAAAAACTACAATAACCAATACAATAATAGAATATATAAATGAAATTCTGTTTGAAGAAAATTTAAGTATGGATCAAATTAAATTTATTGGTATTGCTTATCCATCTTCATTACGAAATGGGAAAATTGGAAAATCTACAAACTTGAACTTCATAGAAGGAGAAAAGATAAAAGAAAGTATAAAACAACATTTTAATATACCAGTCTATATAATGAATGATGCAAAATGTGCCGCTATTTGTGAAAAAAAGTATGGAAGTTTAAAAGAATACTCAAATTGTGTATTCTTGACAATAGGAACAGGAATTGGAGGGGCAGCGTTTATAAATGATACACTGCTAAGTACAACTCAAAATGATTTATTTAAGATAGGCCATATAACTATAAAAAAAGATGGAATAGAATGTAAATGCGGTAAAAAAGGATGCTTCGAAAAATATGCTTCAATTAGTGCATTAAAAAGAGAAGTAACAGCAAATTATAATATTAATGAAGAATTAACAGGAATAAATTTATACAATTTTATTATTGAGAATTTGCAAGATGAAAAGATGAAGAATATACTAGATACATATATTCAAAATTTAAGTATGGGAATATCTAATATAATTAATTTATTTGAACCAGAATCAATATCGATAGGAGGAAGTTTTGCATATTACGAAAACATATTCTTGGAAGAATTAGAGAAAAAATTAAGACGAAATCAAATAGCATTTGGAGATAATTGCCCCAAAATACTTATAGCTACATATAAAAATGATGCAGGCATTATAGGTGCTACAAATATAGTATAAAAAAGATAAACACCAGCAATTTTACTGGTGTTTATCTTTTTACGAAATATTAACTAATAAGAAGTTCAAGTTTTGATATTCGCTTATCAAAATCAGTATGTACATCTTGATTATTGTTAGTGATAGAAATTAAAGTATTTAATTTTTCGGTATGAACATTTAATAAATCTGTATGTTTTAGTAAATGCTTATGATCTTCTTGTTGAATGGTATAAACAGTATCAACATCATCCCTTAAGTCTTTGATATTATTTTTTATAGTTTTAATATCATCTTTCATTTCATCTTGCGTATTCTGTAACTTAGTTAAAGAAGTTTCCATAGCATCAAGACGAGTTAAAGAAGCTTCCATAGCATCAAGACGAGTTAAA
>CAOKRC010000007.1 GCA_948471035.1 uncultured Clostridium sp. | reverse complement strand
AAAAAGTGGATCAATTTTCAATTATAATATGGCTCAATTTTCACTTGACAAATACTCTTAATAGCAATACTATAAGACGCCAGATTAATTCAAATGATGTCATGTAAATAGCACCTCCTTCCTTAAAGATTTCCTTTTAGAAAGGATGAAAACATTATACTTTAAAAAATGATAAAAAACAATAAAATTCAATTAATTTATATGATTTTTAGTTGCCAGTTATTGTTCATTTAACCATTTCATATATTCTTCTTGTGTTAATTTGCCATTACTAATTTTTTCTTTTAACTCTGCATTTTTCTTTTTAAATTCAATAAATTCTTTTTCATATTCATCATTCATAGGATTTCTTCTTGTTCTTAATAATAATTTTTGATAAACATTTCTATATACTTTTAAATCATTGTTTTCTTCCATTAATTTTTGTTTTACTTTAAATGGACCTACTTCTTTACATGTTTTTCCATTTTCAAAAATATTACTACAATATAATTCATCAGATCTATTTTCTGGAACAAAGAATTTGCCACAATTCTTACATCTCTTTATTTCAATATTTTCTATTGTTGTTAATTCTAATAATTCTATAACGAATGTAGGAATAATATTTTTGCATAAATAATTATATGGTAATAAATTTTCATTTTTTACAACTTTTGCAATTTCTTGTGCATCTTCTTCATTTGTAATTGAAAATTTTGTAAAGTCTCCAAAATTATTAAGACATAACCTTATTTTACTTTCTTCATATATTTCAAATACTTTTGCCTTTTGTTCTCTTTCTCTTAATATGTACAATCTTTGTGCAGGAGACATATTGTTTAATTCTTCTAATTCATTTAAGTTATATATGTATTCTATATCTTTTATAAAACCCTTTTGAATTTTAGATAATTTTTTAGAGGTTTTATCTATAAGTTTATTAATTAAGTCATCATAATCGGAATCTTTATAAAATTTATAAATAGGTATATTTCCTAATTCTGCAATAGTACAAGGACTATATTGTTCAATAAACCTCTTCATATGCTCATAAGAAGAAAAGTCTGTATTTATAAAATCACAAAGTTGAACTCCTAACTTTAATTCTTCGTGTTTATTGTAAAATTCATATCCCTTATGTTTCTGATTATATCTAAATGATGTATATCTAATTAATTTAAGTTTTGATATTTTATCTATGTAAAATTGGTTATCTGTAAGTATTTCTAAATTCACCATTAACAATTCTCCCAACTTTTGTTATGTTTCTATAAATATTTTATCACTAACTATTGGCATTTGCAATACCTCATGTTATAATTTTTGTTAGTATTTGATAATGTAGTTATTAAAACTATACAGGGTACATTGAAAATTGAATATTTCCGTTGTTAGATAGTAGCAGAAATGCTCTCCTACATAGTCACAGTTTGAGTGGTTTAAAAGTACCATCGCACGCAATGAATGTAGCTAGTCTTAATAGGGTAGTGGTGAAATTCCAGAGATTTGATTTTATATCAACGACTAACAAAAGCCCAAAGAGTAATTTAGGGTATTAGAAAAATATAAATTACGAAATTTACATCAGAATCTACTATTAAACAAAATTATGAATTATTATGTATGGGGTTTGGAGAGGCAGAATATCAAAAAATAATTGAAGAAAACTTTATGTCTGGTTATAAAAGAGTGAATAAGCCTAAAAGTGAGTATGTATCAAAAGAAAGAAAAGCCTTAACAATTCAAGAAGAAAAAATATTAGTAGATTATCTTAATTCAGTAAGTTATGAAAAATGTCCTAATAAATATTTATTTTTATTGTTATTAACAACAGGGATGAGAGTAGGAGAAGTATTAACTTTAGACTATGAAAAAGATATTAATTTAGGTGACAATACAATAAATATAAGAAGAACTCAAACAAAGGATTTGAATGGAAAAATAATAATAGGTGAAACAACTAAAACAGATAATAGTAGAAGAACTTTAAGAATAAATGATATAAGTAGAAAGATAATAAAAAAATCTCTTGAATACAAAGTGAAAAATAAAGAACATTTATTATTTTGCCAAAGTAATGGTAAAATGCATCTTGAAAATTCAATAAATAGTTGTTTAAAAAGAATAGCTATAAAGTTAAATATTGGAGTTTATGAAGATGTAAATAAAAAAGGCAAAATAGAGAAAAAGACGGATGTTCATACACATATGTTAAGAGGAACTTTTGCAACAAGATGTGCAGAGGCAAAAATTGCTCCAGTTGTATTAAAACAAATATTAGGTCATGAAGAGATAGAAACAACAATGAAATATTATATTGATGTAGATACTGAATTTATTGAAAAAGAAACTGATACTGCAATACAATATTTAGTAGATAAAAATATATTTGGAGTTGTGTTGCCAGAAACACAAGTAGCTTAAAAAACTAAAGAAAAGTTATTGGAACTTTGTAGAATTTTAGAAAATTAAAATAGCTAAAATTTCCGCAATATTGTTCCGCAATATTAAAAATAAACACAAAAAAGTGCTAAATATCAAAGAAAATAGTGCGAGGCGATAGCAACTCACCTCGACCAAAAAATATAATAAAAACAGCATAATCACGATAATAGTTGATTATGCTATTTTTTATAAAAAATCCATATTAAGGAGGATAAATAATATAGATATTTTAGAATTTATTTTAAGCCATCAAGAATATTTAGAAGATTTTATTACAAGAAGTACTTACCATTCAAATGCTATTGAGGGAAGTACTCTTACTTACGCCGAAACTTATGCAATTCTTTACAATGACAATAGCTTTAAAATTGAAGGGAAAGAACCAAGGGAAATATATGAGGCTATTAATCAAAAAAAGCCTTAGAGTAGCTTTTAAAAATTTGCAAAATAACGAAGAACTAGATGAGAGATTTATAAAAAATTAAATGAAACTATAAATAGAGATATTAAAGATACTGAAGGCTATAGTACTGTACAAGTATTTATTAGGGGTAGTGAACATATTCCTCCAGAACCTGAAAAAATTCCAAACTTAATGATGTATTACATATATAACTATAATCATGACGAACAAGATATTTTTTCCAAAATTGCAAGGTATCATATTGAATTTGAAAAAATACATCCTTTTGACGATGGAAATGGTAGAACAGCTAGATTACTTTTAAATCATGAACTATAAAAAATAACTTGCCACCTGTTGTTATAGCAAAAGAAGATAGCGTAAAATATTTTGAATTTCTAAGAAATAATGATATAACTGGTTTAGCTGAATGGTTAAAAGATTTATCTACTAAAGAAAAAGAAAGAATAGAGAAATTTGGGTATAAAAATTAATTTTTCCTAAAAACGTATAGCATCGCAAAAAGCCATTCGTCCTGAATGGCTTTTTGTATTATTTTTATTCAAATATTTCAGCAAATTCTTCTCCATCGATTTTTTCTTTTTCTAGTAATATTCCTGCTACTTTGTGAAGTTTTTCTATGTTTGCTTTTAGTATTTCTTCTGCTGTTTTATAGGCTGTGTCTATTATTCTTTTTGTTTCTTTATCTATTATGCTCGCTGTTTCTTCTGAATATTCTTTGCTTTGTGCAAAGTCTCTTCCTAAAAATACTTCTTCTTGTGTAGAACCTAACATTATTGTACCTACGGTTTCACTCATTCCGTATTTTGTTACCATACTTCTTGCTATTTTTGTTGCTCTTTCTATATCGTTTGATGCTCCTGTTGAGATGTCATTTAATATTAGTTGTTCTGCTACTCTTCCTCCTAGTAGTGATACTATGTTTTCTTCCATTTCTGTTTTTGACATAAATGATTTATCTTCTGTTGGACGATACATTGTATATCCTCCAGCCATTCCACGTGGTACTATTGATATTTGATGTACTGCGTCTTGTGTTGGTAAGAATCTACTTACTACTGCATGCCCTGCTTCATGATATGCTACTAGTTTATTTTCTTTTTCACTTCTTACTCTTGTTTTCTTTTCTGGTCCCATTGTTACTTTTACCATTGCATCTTCTATTTCCCTCATTGCAATTTCTGTTTTATTTCTTCTTGCAGCAAGTAATGCTGCTTCGTTTAATACATTTTCTAGGTCTGCTCCTGCAAATCCTGATGTATTTTTAGCTATCGTTTTTAGGTCTACATCTTCTGCTAACTTTTTCTTTTTTGCATGTACTTCTAATATTTGCTCTCTTGCTTTAACATCTGGTGCTGATACCACTATTTGACGATCAAATCTTCCTGGACGAAGTAATGCTTTATCTAATACGTCTGGTCTGTTTGTTGCAGCAAGTACTATAACTCCTTCGTTTGTTCCAAATCCATCCATTTCAACTAGTAATTGGTTTAAGGTTTGTTCTCTTTCGTCGTGTCCTCCACCTAGTCCTGCTCCTCTTTGACGTCCTACTGCATCTATTTCATCTATGAATATTATACATGGTGCTTTTTTCTTTGCCTCTTCAAATAGGTCTCTTACACGTGATGCTCCAACACCAACGAACATTTCTACGAAGTCTGAACCACTTATTATGAAAAATGGTACTCCCGCTTCTCCTGCTACTGCTTTTGCAAGTAATGTTTTTCCTGTTCCTGGTTGACCTACAAGTAATACTCCTTTTGGAATTCTTGCTCCCATATCTGTAAATTTTCTTGGATTTTTTAAGAATTCTACTATTTCTTGTAGTTCTTCTTTTTCTTCATCTACACCTGCTACATCTTCAAATGTAACTTTATTTTTATCTTCATTTCCCATTAGTCTTGCTTTTGATTTACCAAAAGACATTGTTTTATTTCCTGCACCTTGACCACCATTCATTACTAAGAACCAGAATATTAAGAATATTATTAGTAATCCAAATGGTGTTAATAATCCAAGTATTGTTATAAATATTGATTGATTTTGTTCTTTTAATGATATTTCTCCTGTTTTTAATGGTTCTTCTATATATGTCATAAAGCTATATATACTTGGTATATTTACTTCTTTTTTGTTTGTTTCCCCTTTTAAAGTTACATATGCTTTTGTTTCATCTGCTGCTATTTCTATTTCTTTTACTTCTCCAGCTTCTATTTTTGTAACTAATTCTGAATAATTCATTTTTGAGTTTGAATTATCCATTATTGTTGTTAATAATACTATGAATATTACACCTATTATTAACCACATTCCTAAAGTTTTTAATCCACTTTTCAATGTCTTTATCCTCCTTCAAAATTTGTGAAGCAAATTTTGTACTCTTCACTTTTATTTTTCACTCTTCTATAAAGAAAACTTTGTAGATAGGTCAGACACCAGTCCTGCCCCTATTCTTCACTGTCTACTTTATTGAATTGAAATATAACATACCAAATTTGCTTTTGCAATAGTTTTTATGTGTCATTTTTGTGTCAATTGTAGATGTATCAAGCATTACCTTACGGAAGCTATAAGTTTTTCATGATAAATATTTTTCTATTTTTTAATAAAATTTTTACTTTTTTATTTGGAATTAAGTATTTATTTCCAATATTGTTATTACATAGTTTTATTATATCTTGTAAATGGATTTTTTCTATTCCACTACTTGACCCAAAAAGTCTATTAATAGTATATAACACTATTCTATTTTTTATAACTGTTTCTAATGTATTAAATTTTTTTAAATCTAATACTATTTCATTTTTTGTTTCTTTTACTAAAATTTCTTTATATGTTTTTTTAGTTATGTTTTCAAAGTATTTGTTTTCTTCTTTTGAAATACAAGAAAGTCTATCAATTGTTTCTATAATATTAGGATTAAATTCTTTTTGTATATATGGAATTAATAGATTTCTTATTTTATTTCTTGTATATATATTTTCCATATTTGATGTATCTATTCGTGGCTCTAAATTATTTTTTTTGCAATATTCTTCTATTTCTGTTCTAGTAATTTCTAATAATGGACGTATGTATTTATTATCTCTTATTAACTCAATTCCTTTTAGTCCTTTTGTTCCAGAACCTCTTATTATATTCATTAAAACTGTTTCTACATTATCGTTTTTTGTATGTGCTGTTGCAATTTTATTTGATTTTGTTTTTTCTAATATCTCATTAAAAAATTCATATCTTAAATTTCTTCCCGCTTCTTCTGTTCCAATTTTTTGATTTTTAGCTATCTCTTCTACTTTTGCTTGTTTTGCATAAAAGGGAATGTTTTTGTTTTTACAATACTTTTCTACATACTTTTCATCATCTTCTGCCTCTCGCCTTATCATATGGTTAATATGTGCAACTACTATGTTGAATTTTATTTGTTTTTGTAGTTTTATAAGTATGTCTAATAACGTAATAGAGTCAGGTCCCCCTGACACACCTACTACGATAGAATCTCCATCTTCTATTAAATTATTTTGCTTGATTGCTTTTAACACAAGTTCTTCTAACATGTTGTTCCTTTCTTTTATTCGTGATATTTATCTATATTGGTAAATTTTGTGTAATTTCCTAGCCATAATAGTTCTACTGTTCCAGTTGAACCTGACCTATGTTTTGCTACTATTACTTCTGCTATATTTTTCTTTTCGCTATCTTCATTATAGTAATCATCTCTATATAAAAACATTACTATATCAGCATCCTGTTCTATTGCTCCTGATTCACGTAAATCTGATAGCATTGGCCTATGGTCTGGACGTTGTTCTGGTGCTCTTGATAATTGTGATAGTGCTATTACTGGTACATTTATTTCTTTTGCTAATATTTTTAGTGACCTACTTATTTCTGATATTTCTTGTTCGCGGCTTCCTCCACGTCTTGAACTACTTGCTTGTACTAGTTGAAGGTAGTCTATTACTACTAACCCTATGTTTTTTTCTAGTTTTAGTTTTCTACATTTCGCTCTTATTTCCATAACTGATATTCCTGGTGTATCATCTATATATATTCCTGATTCTGATAATGGACCTAATGCTCCTGCAAGTTTTACCCAGTCTTCTTCATCTATTTTCCCTGTTCTTACTTTGTTTGAATCTACCATTGCTTCACTACATAGGATTCTATTTGCCATTTGTTCTTTAGACATTTCTAAGCTAAATATTGCTACTTTAGTGTTCCCTCTTACTGCAGCATTTGTTGCTATGTTTAGGGCAAATGCTGATTTTCCCATTGCAGGCCTTGCTGCTACTAATACTAAGTCTGATGGATGCAAACCTGCTGTTTTATAATCCAAGTCGCCAAATCCTGTTGGTACACCTGTTATATGTTGTTTTTGGTTATATAGTTTCTCAAGTTCCGCAAAAGTATCTACTAGTATATCCTTCATTGAAGCATAACCTTTTTGGTTTTTTTTCTGCATAATGTTGAATATTTTTTTTTCTGCTTCGTCCATTATCATTTCTACATCTTCTGTTGGGTCGTATCCTAGTGATATTATTTCATTTGCAGTTCCAATTAACGTTCTTAGCATTGATTTTTCTTCTACTATTTTTATATATTTTTCTATGTTACTACTTGTTGGTGCCATTTCTGGTAAATTTGCAAGATATTCTAATCCACCTACTTGGTCTATTTTCCCCATAGAAGTTAGTTCTGCTTTTAATGTTATTATATCTACTGGTTCTGCTCTATTATATAAATTTAGCATTGCTTCATATATGGCTTTATTGTCTTCACGATAAAAATCATCTTGTTTTAGGACTTCTAAAGCTTCGATTACTGCATCTTTATCTGTTAACATGCTTCCTAATACTGCTTGTTCTGCTTCTATGTCGCTTGGTGGGATTTTTCCTAGTTCCATTGCCTTTTTTCCTTTCATTGTTTTTATTTAAGTTTAATATTTTACATCCGCTCCCAAAAGGTAATATATTTATTTTTTATAATCTCCGACACTTGTCTAGCCTACGTGGACTCCACGTACTCCACTTCTAAAAAATAAATATATTACCTTCTTCGCACTAGTTTGGGAATTGTTTAGAATTCTTTACTCCGAAATTACATTTACTTTTAGTTTTGCTATTACTCCATCATATAGTTTTATTTCTATGTTGAACATTCCTAAATTTTTTATTGGTTCTTTTAAATCTATTTTCTTTTTATCTACTTTTATTTCATATTGTTTTTCTAAATTTTCGCCTATTTCTTTTGATGTTATTGAACCAAATACTTTTCCGTTCTCTCCACTTTTTACTGGTAGTTTTAAAAGTATTCCTTCTATTTTCTTTTTAGTTTCAATTGCTGCTTCTTTTTCCAAAGATTTTCTATGTTCTTCTGATGATTTTTTTGATTGTAAGTTTGTCATGTTCCCCTTATCTGCTGGTACTGCTAAGTTTTTTGGAAATAAAAAGTTTCTTGCATATCCATCATTTGCATTTATTATTTGGTCTTTTTTTCCAACACCTTTTATATCTTGTTTTAATATTACTTTCATTAATTTCCCAACTCCTCAAAATATTCATCTATTTTCTTTATTAATTCTTCTTTTACTTCTTGTTTTGTTTTTCCTTCAACTTGTGCTCCAGCTAAGGTAATATGTCCTCCTCCTCCGTAATTTTTCAAGGATTACTTGTACGTTTATATCTCCTATTGAACGTCCACTTATACATACCTTATCTCCTATATCTCCTATTACGAATGATGCTGTAATATCACTTATGGTTAATAGTTCATCTGCTGCTTTTGCACATATTACTCCTGCATCTTTGTTTTTTTTATCATAAATAGATATTCCTATTCCATCTCGTATAATTTCTGCATCTTTTACTATTTCAGCAATGGTATTGTAATTTTCTAAATCGCTTTGGAACCATTTTTTTACTTTTATTATATCTACCCCGCATTTGCGTAGATATGCTGCTGCTTCAAATGTTCTTACTCCTGTTTTAAAAGTAAAGTTTTTGGTATCTGTCATTATTCCTGCATACAGACCCTCTACTTCCACTTGATTTAGTTTTAATGGTTTTTCTACATATTGTAATAATTCTGTTACAAGTTCTGCTGCTGATGATGCATATACTTCATGAAATGTTAGGGTTGCATTATCTATATAATCTGCACTTCTTCTATGGTGATCTATTACCACTATTTTGTTTGTTTTTTCAAGTAATATTGGTGACTCTACATATCCTCTTTTATGTGTATCTACTATTATAAGTAAAGTGTCATTACTTATTCTTGATAAAGCTTCTTGTTTATCTATGAAAACCTCTTCATCTTCTTCTTTTTTTACTGTTTCTATAAATTGATTTAGGCTTAGACCTACAGTTTCATTTATTATGTTTGCGTCTTTCCCTAAGCTTTTGGCTAACCTATATATACCTAAACTAGAACCTATTGAATCTATATCTCCATTTACATGTCCCATTATTAATATATCTTTTGATTTCATTATTAATTCTTCTAATGCATGCGCTACTATTCTCGCTTTAACTTTTGTTCTTTTTTCTAATTCTTGTGTTCTTCCTCCAAAGAATAGATATTTCTCATTTTCTCTAATTACTGCTTGGTCTCCTCCTCTACCTAATGCAATATCCATTCCTGATAGTGCAGATTTATATTTTTCATATTCTGTAGCACCTTCATTTGATATAGATATACTTAAAGTTATTTGAAGTGCTCCTTCTAGTTTTATTTCTTTTACTGTATCTAATATTGGAAATTTATTTTCTTTTACTTTATCTAAATATCTTTGTTCAAATACATATACAAATGTGTCTCTTTCGGATTTTATTACTAAACCATTTGATTCTAATGCCCAATCATAGATTGTTTTTTCTATTTTTGCTATAATTTCAGGTCTAGACTCATTTGATATTCTCTGTAATAGTTCTTCATAATTGTCTATCATTATAATTCCTATACATGTTTGAGCATCATTATATTTTTTTATTGCTTTTACATAGTCTGTGTTATCTACAAAATATAATAATAACATATATTCTGCTTGATTATTTTTTGTATTTTGTTTTGATTTTACATATTCTCCTATAATTTTATAGTTTTTATCTTGTATTATTTGCTCCATTTGTATTTGTCTATCTTTTGTTCTATTTTTGTCGTTATCGTTTATTTTCTCTTGTATGTCTATTTTTATTTCTTGTATTATTTCATTTAAAGTTTCTTCAATATCTACGTTTTCAAATTCACTAACAAATTTTGAACTTTTATAGATTATATTTCCGTCAGTTTCTATTATTATTAATGGAAATGGTGAATTTATAAGTGTATTTTTTGCTGCACTATCTACATTTATTGTTAACTCTCTAATATGATTTGATATTTCTGCTTTTCTTTTATTATTTGTCCATACTGCATAAAAACAAATAAAGCCAAACAAAATGACTGCTGGCATTATAAAGGCTATTTCATAAAAGCATATTACTGCTAGTAATATTGCTATAATTACTAAATATATTTTTGTTTTCGAATTTATTATCTCAAATGTTCTTTTGTTACTATTTTGCATAAATCCTCCTTTTATATATACTCTATTTTACGCTTTTAGCTTTGGTTTGTCAAGTGCAATTACCCTTCCTTATGTTTTATTACTAAATAACACTTTTGTACTAAATCTTCTAAAATAGGCCTTGCATCGCGGACGAGCAATGCCCCCTATGTTTAACTAAAATAGTGTACTTTCCTATTGTATAAAAAATGATTTAGAACCTAAATTCTAAATCATTTTTTTGAACAAACTTTATTTTTTATTCCTATATTTTAATGTCCTATCTTTTAGTTTGAATTTCTTTATATGTAGTTTTTTTGTTACATATATTTCTATTAGTATTAACGTTATTAGTAGTCCCCAACATGCCCATAGTATGTTCATTTCTCCTGTTGATACTCCTATTATTACGTCTTTTGTTTCTGCTATGTTGTTTTCTTCGTTTGCTTCTTTGAACCCTATGTCGCTTGTTACTTCTTTTATTTCTACTTTGCTTCTTTTGCTTCCAAAGTTTTCTAACCCATTTTTCCAGCGGAATGTTATTTCTAGTTCTGCTTTTGCTCCTTCTTTTAGTTCTCTTCCTGCTAACCCTGTTGTTATTATTTTTCCTCCTTCTTCTTCCCAATATCCTTTGTTGTTTTCTTTTTTGAATTCCATTCCTGCTGGTATTGTGACTTCTATTTTTCCTACTTCTCCTCTTATTTTTCCTATGTTTTTTACTCTTATTTTGTATGTTATTTTTATGTCTTCTGTTGGGATTTTTTTGTCTTTTACATCTAGTTTTTTTACTGTTTGTTCTTCTTTTTGGTTTTTGTATTCTTCTTTTCCGTTTCTTTCTATTTTGTCTATCCATTCTTGTACTTCTATGTCAAATATTTCTCTTTCTATTTCTATTGGTCCAATTTTTTGTACTTCTTGCGTGTCTTTTATTTCTATTTGCTTTTTTATTGGCTTGTATCCATATGGTTCTTTTGTGCTTTCTAGTATGTATTCTCCTACTGGTAATTTTTCTAGTATTTGGTCGATTTCTTCTGTGTTGCTATCTTTTTTGATTTCTGCTACTATGTTTCCTTTTTCGTCTTTTATTACTAATTCTATTTCTTCTTCTATTTCCTCTTTTGTTTCTTGGTCTACTAGTTCTATTTGTACTTTTGTGTAGTCTTGTTCTAGTTCGTATTTTTGTGTTTCGCTTGTTTCTTCTATTTTTATTTCTACTTTGTCTGTTTTTACGTATCCTCTTAGGGTTGGTGCTTCTTTTTCTACTATGTAGTATTCTCCTACTGGTATTCTTTCTATTTTTTTCGCTTCTTTTGTGCTTAACCAGTCTTCTACTATGTCGTTTCCGTTTTTATCTTGTAGGCTTATTTTTGCTCCTAGTACTAGTTCTTTTGTTTCTTTGTCTATTACGCTTATTTCTATTTTTGTATAGTCTTGTTTTATTATCATTTTTTGTGTTTTTACTGTGTCTATTATTTTGAATTTTTTGTCTTGTATTCTTACATATCCTTGTTCTTGTATTCCCTCTTCTGTTTGTCTTAGGATATATTCTCCTATTGCTAGTTTTTCTACTATACTGTTTTCTTTTGTTGTTTTTATTTCTTTTATTTGTTCTTCTTTTCCGTCTTCTGCTATTTTTATTATTTGTAGTGTTGATTTTTCTATTTTTTCTTTGGTTTCTTTGTCTACTAGTTCTATTTCTAATTTGCTCTTGCTTTGTTCGATTTCTACTTTTTGTACTCCTGGTTTGTCTTCTATTTTGAAATAGATGTCTTCCATTGTTACATATCCTTTGTCTTGTAGTTCTTTTTGCTCTTCTAGCTCACGGATTATGTATTCTCCTACTGGTAGTTTTTCTAGTTCGTTTCCTTCTTTTCCTGTTTCGATTTCTCCTATTTTTTCTCCTGGTTTCTTTTCTCCATTTTCGTCTTCTTCTACTTTGTAGATTTCTATTTTTATTCCTTCTATTGATTTTTTTGTTTCTGTGTCTATTATTTTTATTTCTACTTTTGTGTATTCTTGTTCTAGTAGTATTTTTTGTATTTCTATTTTGTCTTCTATTTTGAAGTATGTGTCTTCTAGGGTTACATATCCTTTGTTTTGTACTTCTTTTTGCCCTTCTACTTCATGGATTACGTATTCTCCTACTGGTAGTCTTTCGGTGTAGTAGTTTTCTTCTCCTGTTATGAATTCTCGTACTTTTTCGCCTTGTTGTTTTTCTCCATTTTCGGTTTCTTCTACTTTGTAGATTTCTAGTTTTATTCCTTGTAGTTTTTCTTTGCTTTTTTTGTCTTGTATTTCTATTTCTAGTTTTGTGTAGTCTTGTTCTAGGCTTATTTTTTTTGCTTCGCTTGTGTCTTCTATTTTGAAGTATGTGTCTTCTAGAGTTGCATATCCTTTGTCTTGGATTGCTTCAATTTGACCTTCTACTTCATGTAGTATGTATTCTCCTACTCCCAGTCTTTCGGTGAAGTAGTTGTCTGCTCCTGTTGTGAATTCTCGTACTTTTTCGCCTTTTTGTTTTTCTTTTTTTGTGTTTCCTTGGTCGTCTTGTTTTTCTTTTTCTTCTATTTTATAGATTTCGAATTTTATTCCTTCTATTAGTTGTTTTGTTTCTCTGTCTATTAGCTCTATTTCTAGTTTTGTGTAGTCCTGTTCTAGGGTTATTATTTGTTCTTCTTCTGTGTCTTTTATTTGGGTTTCTTTTTCTTCTATTGTTACTTGTCCTAGTTCTATGTTTGCTTTTTTGTTTTTTATTATGTAGTTTCCTACTGGTATTCTTGTTGTTTTATAGCTTTCTTCTGTTGTTTCCCATTCTCTTATTGTTTCTCCTGTTTCTTTGTTGTTTAGTTGTAGGATTGCTCCTATGATGTTTTCCTTTGTGTCTTTGTCTACTAGGTTTACTGTTACTTTTGTTATGTCGTTTAGTATTTCTACCACTTGTGTCTGTATTGTATTTTTTACTTCTATTTCATGGTCTTTTATTGTTGCATAGCCTCTGTCTGTTGGGGTTACTATTTCTCTTACCCAGTATTTCCCTACTGGTAGTTGTTCTATTTGGTGTGGTTCTACCATGCTTATCCATTCTTCTAGTATTTGTTCTTCTTCTCTTTCTTCGTTTTTTTTGATTAGCTGTAGGGTTGCTCTTACTACTGCTTCTTTTGTTTCTATGTCTTTTAGGCTTATTTGTATTTTTGTTTGTTCTTGGGTTAGTACTATTCTTTGGCTTTCTTCTGTGTCTTTTATTTCGAATTTTACTTCTGGTATTGTTACATATCCTTTTCCTTCAGGTTCTTTTTCTTCTATTATTGTGTATTTTCCTATTGGTAGTTTTTCTATTTCTTCTGCTATTTCTTTTGTTTCGAATTCTGCTACAATTTCTCCTTGTTCGTTTACTATTTTTAATATTGCTCCGCTTACTTGTTCTTTTGTTTTTGGGTCTTGTAGTTCTACTATTATTTTGGTTGTTTGGTCTTTCATTATTATTGTGTTTTGTTCTTTTATTTGGGCTTCTGTTTGGATTGTTCCATTATCTGTTATGCTAAATGTTATTTCTTTTGCTGTTACATATCCTTTTGCTGGTTCGGTTTCTATTATTTTGTATTGTTCGTTTGTTTTTAATGCTTTTATGTTTTTGGCTTTTTCTTCTGTTGTCCAGCTTTCTACTATTTGTCCTTTACTGTCTCTTAGTTCTAGTGTTGCTCCTGCTAAGTTTTTGTCGTCTTTTGTTGTTTTTTGTATGTTTATGCTTGTTTTTTCATTTTCTATTGTTGTTTTTATTTGTTTTGTTTCTGTTTGTGATGTGTCGTATGTTCCGTCTATTGCTTTGGTTTCTCCGTTGTATACATATTTTTCTGGTGCTTTTATTTCTTTTACATAGTAGTTTCCTAGTGGTAGGTTTTCGCTATATGTTATTTTTCCTTCTTGGTTTGTTGTTTGTTTTTCTACTAATGTGTCTTTTTCTAGTATTGTTTGATT
The DNA here is from genome assembly GCA_948471035.1 of uncultured Clostridium sp. Taxonomy (GTDB): domain Bacteria; phylum Bacillota; class Clostridia; order TANB77; family CAG-508; genus RGIG8482. The sequence goes on along the minus strand of CAOKRC010000007.1, from coordinate 42,050 downwards.
TGTTTCTTGGTTTTTTATATCGTTTGCTACATATAGTCCTATTTCTGCTCCTTGTAGTTTTTGGTTTGTTTCTGGGTCTATTTTTTCTATTTCTATTTGTAGTTTTTGTCTTTGGTTTGTATAAGTTTCTTCTTTGTGTATTACTGGTGTTGTTTCGGCTTTTTCTTTCCATTCTTTTGTTCCTATTTGTAGGTTTTGTTCGTTTGTTCCATATGTTATTTCGAATTCTTTTTGTTCTTTATTTAGTGTGAATCCGTTTCCTGCTATGGTTTGTTCTATGTAGTATTTTCCTTGTGGTAGGTTATCTACGTATGCAATTCCTTCGTTGTTTGTTGTTACTGTGCTTATTACTTGGTCTTTTTGGTATATTACTGTGTTATGTCCGTCTTGGGTTAGTATGTTTTCTTTTGCTTTTATTTGGTATGTTGCTCCTTCTACTGGTTTTGTTTCGTATGTGAATGTGTAGTTTCCGTCTGCATTTTTGTTTGCTCCGCTTACGTATTCTCCTTCTGTTGTTATTTTTAGGCTTCCAAGTTGTGGTTGGTTTTGTTGTTTTATTACTATTATGTTTGTGTCTAGGAAGTCGTCTGTGTAGTATATTTGGTTTGTTGATATTTCGAATTCTACTTTTGTTCTTGGATTTTTTACTGTTTGTCCGTTTACTGATGTTCCTTCATGGCCTTCTAGTACATATCCGTTTGGTGCTTCTATTTCTTCTAGGGTATATTTTCCTACTGGTAGGCTCATTGGGGTTACTAGGTATCCATCAGTTCCTGTTTCAAATGGATTTGTTTCTGTTCCGTATTCTACGTATCCATGTGTTGCGTCCCATGAGTTTATGGTCATTAGGTCTCCTGCTGAGTTTCTTATTACGTATTTTGTTCCTGCTTTTAGTACTGTTTTTCCTGTTGTGCTGTCTTCTTTATATATTTTTATTTTTGTTTCGAAGTTGTCGTCTTGGATGAATTTTAGTTTTTGTACGTTTCTTGAGTCGTTTTGTATGTTTATATAGAATGGTTTTGCTGTTTCTAGGTTTTTTGGTACTGTTGTTTCTAGTACTATGTATTCTCCATATGCTAGTTCTGGGCTTCTTAGGTATCCATCTCCATTTGTTTTTAGTTCTTCTATGTATGTTCCTTCTTGGCTTGAGGCATAGTTTTTTACTTTTTCTTCGTTTATGTTGTATGGATGGTAGCTTGTTTCATCTTGTGGTAGGCTTTCCATGTTGTTTTCTGTGTATTTTATTTTGTAGTAGTAGTCTATTAGGTCTTGTATTTTGTATGTTCCGTTTTTGTTTGCTTGTTTTTTTAGTGTTTGGTCTTCTTTTGCTATAGGGTCGTTTAGTGTGTATGTTCCGTCTTGGTTTTTGCTTATTTTTCCTTCTTTTACTATGCTTAAATTGTTTATTCTATATATTGTGAAGCCTGCGTTTTGTAGTCCTTCGTATTCTGTTCTGTCTGTTTGTTTTATTTTGTATATTTGGAATCCTTGTTTTTTTACTTTTTCTTCTGATGTTTGGTCTTTTTCTATTAGTTTGTTTGTTTCGTTTTGGTATGTTAGGTCTAGTTCATAGGTATTTTGGTCTAGTAGGTATCCATTTGATGGTGTTTTTTCTTTTATGTAGTATTTTCCGCATTCTAGGTTTTCGAATACTAGTTTTCCTTCTTCATTTGTAGCTACTGTTTGTATTATTTGGTCTTTTTTGTATAGTAGGGCTGGTTCGTCTTCATAGTTTTGGGTTATTCCGTCTGCATGGTATATATTTTCTTTTGCGTATAGTTCGTAAACTGCTCCTCCTAGTGTTGCATCTCCTTGGGCTGCTCCTTTTGTTTCTGTGTCTATTTTGCTTAGGTTTATTTTTGCTTTTGTTCTTTGGTTTACGAATTTTCCGTTTTGGTTTGATAGGCTTATTGTTGTTCCGTTTTGTCCTACTATTTCTAATACGGTTATATCGTATGTTCTTTTTATTGATGCATTATCGTCTTCATAGTCTCCGTAATATCCATATGGTGCTGTTTCTTCTATTATTCTATATTTTCCTTCGTTGTTAGGTGTGTAGTATAGCCATTCTTCTGTTATGTATGTTTTATTTTCTAATCTTTTTACTTTTACTTCGTTTCCTGTGGTATAGCTTGTGTATATTTTGTATTGATTGTTTGCTTTGTCCCATTCATATATTTTGAATGTTGCTTCTCCTTGTATTTGTCTCAAATTTTCACTGTCTAATAAGTCTATGCTTGCTTTTATTTTGTATGGTTCGTTTTCTACTGTTCCGTTTATGCTATCTAAGTCGTCTGGATTCCTTATTCCATAAGTTATTTTGTATGCACTGTTATTATAGTCTGGTGTTATGGTGTAGTTTCCTTGTACTAACTGGTTTATTGTGAATTCCATACTAAATCCAAGGTCTTTGTGTTTTTCTGGTATTCCTGTTTCTACTATTTTGTATTTTCCTTCTGTTGTTTTGTTCCATTCGTAGTAGTTGCTTTCATATATTCCGTCTTTGTTTGTATCTTTTATTGTTTCTTTTTCTACATATGTACTTCCGTTCCATTCATATAGTGTGAATGTTGCGTCTGTTAGATTTTGTTCTGTTATACTGTCGTGTTTTGTTATTTTTATATTTGCTTTAGGCATTTGGTATTGTGATGTTATTTTTGCTGTTTTTGATGTTAGTGTTCCTAAGTTTATATTTGTGTTTTCTCCATTATATGCTCTTAATTTTCCTGTTAGGTTTATGCTAGATGTGTATTCTTTTATTTGGTTTAATGTTCCATATATTTCTATTTCTAGTTTGTCTTTTGTTTTTGATATTTTGTTTTCTCCAAAGTCTACTGTTAGTGTGTTTCCATTTAGCGTGTAGTTTGTTATTTGAGTTCTCACACCACTACTGTTTGTGTGGTATATTTTTAATGTGTTTGTATCTAGTATTATATTGTTATCTATGTTAAAGGTTACTATTCCATTGTTTAGACCTAATTCTTGGTATGTGTTAGGTGATGTTGCTTGTACATTTGCCTCAATTTTTACTTTTCCGTTTTTTAGGTATTTATTTTGGTATGTGTCTATTGGTGTGTATGTTATGTTTGATGTATATGTTGGTAGTATTAGGTCATTTGTTATTGTGAAATTGTTTATTGTTGTTCTATAACCTGGTACTTTATTTTGGCTAACACTGTATGTGTAGGCATTATTTGTTGTTGTGTCGTATGTTTGTACATTATTAAATGTATATGTTGCGTTTCCTGCAACTTGTACTGGTGATGGTACAGGGGTTACGCTTCCTGTTGTTGGTGTTCTTGATAGTGTTACACTTACATTTCTTCTTGCGTTATATTTGTTGTTCTGGTCATTCCATGTTACTGTTCCTGTTATGTTGTGTGTAATTAATGTCCAGCCAGCTGTTAAGCTAGCATTTTGATATCCCATTCTAAATGTTGTTTCTGTTAATGTGCTTCCTGTTCCTGATAGGCTCCAACCATTAAAAGAATATCCGTATCTGATTGGGTTGGATATTGTTTTTGTTCCTTCGTATGCTATTGTAAAGTTTTGTTCAGATGTACTTCCTTCCCATGTTCCTCCGTTTGGGTTTACGTTTAGGTTGTAGTTATTTCTTATCCATACTGCAGTTAAATTAACTACTCCTCCATTTGTTGCTGTTAAGTTTTTTACTGTTTGTCCAGCACTATAAGTATGTGTTCCATCTGTCCATCCTCCGAATGTATACCCTGTGTTTGAGAAACCATTTAAAGCTAAACTTCCATCTACATCATATGTATGATAAGTATTAGCTGTACTTCCTGTTCCACCATTTGCATTATATGTTACTGTATATGTATTTGGATCTTCATGTCCTTGACATTTATATCTTGATATAGTATGACTATTTTCACAATAATATATTCCTTCATTACATAAATGCCAATCATCTGGATGTCCTGTTAACTCGCACCCATCATTTCTTCTTAATCCATATGTTGTTTTGTTATCTATAAATAAATTCTTTTCTAAATCTGTTATTAAATTATTTGGATCCCATAAATATTTTCCATTTAACTCTCTTTCAGGTTCTTGTTCTTTGTTAACATAACGATATCCATATGCTTGTATATATTTTCCATTTTTAGGAAATTCCTGACAATCACTTTCTGTTATCATCCATTTAAAAACTCTTACATCTTTTGTATAGTTTATTCCATCTTCCACTATATCGTCTCTATATATCTTCATACTTCCGCCACCATCTAGTTGTTCTCCAGAATAAATAACTTCTTTATCCCCTATAGTATGCCAATTTCTATAATGGTAGCATGTTTTTGACTCTGCAACATAATTATTACAACCATCTAAGCTACCTCCCCATTTAGTCCAATTACCATTATTATGAATAACATAATGGTATCCTACCCTTTCCGCTTCTACCACTGGTGTAAATACTGGTATATATGGTACTAGCATTGCAATAGTTAAAAATATTATTATTAATTTTTTCTTTAGAATATTTGTGTTCATAGCAATTTTCCTTTCTCATAATATAATATTTATTAATTACATTATAAAAAAAGTTAAATTCTAAGTAAATAGTTAATTTTTCCATTACTTTTAAGATGCCTAAAATTACTTTACGGAAGTAGGTTTTATGCTGTTTTATGACTATATTTTTCATTTTCTTTACTTTTTTGTAAAACTTACGACATAATTCGATTTTTGATGAAAATTGATAAGCTATTTTTGATTAAATCTTACGGACATGCAATACACGCCTATATATTTTTTATGTATGTTAAACAATGGAATCGACATCTTATTCATATTTCTTATTGCATGATACTTAAAAAAACTACAAAAAACCGCATTAGATTTTTCTAATACGGTTTTTTTATTCTATATTTGCCTATTTATTTTCGTCTTCACTATTTTTTTCTATTTCTGTATTAATTTTTATGTTTTTGTATACATTCATTCCTGTTCCTGCTGGTATTAACTTACCAATAATTACGTTTTCTTTTAATCCTATTAATGGATCTACTTTTCCTTTTATTGCTGCTTCTGTTAATACTCTTGTTGTTTCTTGGAATGATGCTGCTGATAAGAATGAATCTGTTGCAAGTGATGCTTTTGTGATTCCTAGTAGAGTACGTTTTCCGTCTGCTGGTCTTAAACCTTCTTCTACAACTTTATTATTCTTTTCTTCGAATTCATACATATCTACAAGTGAGCCTGCAAACATGTCTGTGTCTCCTGAATCTTCTACTCTTACTTTTTTAAGCATTTGTCTTCCAATTACTTCTATGTGTTTATCGTTTATATCAACACCTTGGTTTCTATATACTTTTTGTACTTCACTAATTAAATAATCATATACTCCTTCTGGTCCCTTTATTGCTAATATTTCACTTGGATTTACAGAACCTTCTGTTATTTGGTCTCCTGCTACTACTTCATCTCCATCTTTTACACGTAGTTTTGAACCAAATGGTATTGTATATGTTTTTGAATCTTCTTTAGATGTTACAGTTACTTCTTTTTTCTTCTTATCATCTCCAATTTTTACTGTTCCTGTAATTTCTGTTATAATTGCTAGTCCTTTTGGCTTTCTTGCTTCAAATAGTTCTTCAACCCTAGGAAGACCTTGTGTGATATCTCCTCCTGCAACTCCTCCTTCGTGGAAAGTTCTCATTGTTAACTGTGTTCCTGGCTCACCAATTGATTGTGCTGCTATAATTCCTACAGATTCTCCTATGTTTACAATTTCTCTTGTTGCAAGCCCCATTCCGTAGCATTTTGCACATACACCATGTTTTGATCTACAGCCTAATGCAGAACGTACTTTTACTTTTTCATATCCTGCTTCTACTATTTTTTCTGCTATAGCCTCAGTTATCATTGTGTTTGTATCTACTATTACCTCTTTTGTTTTAGGATCTACAATATCTTCTAAAACATATCTTCCTTCTAGTCTTTCTTGTAGTTTTTCTATTATTTGATTTCCATCTTTTATATCTGATATTTCAATTCCATCATGTGTTCCACAGTCGTGTTCTCTTACTATTATATCTTGTGCAACGTCTACTAATCTTCTTGTTAAGTATCCAGAGTCTGCTGTTCTTAACGCTGTATCTGCAAGTCCTTTTCTTCCTCCATGGCTTGATATAAAGTATTCTAGTGGGTCTAGTCCCTCTCTAAATGATGAACGAATTGGTACTTCTACAGCTTTTCCTGATGTGTTTGCCATAAGTCCACGCATACCAGCTACTTGGCGTAATTGGTTCATGTTTCCGTCTAGCTCCTGATTGTATCATCATATAAATTGGGTTATTTTCATCAAAGTCTTTTTGCATTGCGGCTGATACGTCGTTTGTTGCTTTTTCCCATACTTTGATAACTGATTCATATCTTTCGTCTTCTGTGATTAAACCACGTTTATATTGTTTTGCTATGTTTTCTACTGCTACCTCTGCTTGTTCTAATATTTCTTGTTTTTCTTCTGGTATTATAATGTCGTTTGCACTAACTGTAATACCACTTTTTGTTGAATATTTATATCCTGTTGATTTGATGTAGTCTAGTAGTTCTGCTGTTCTTGGTAATCCATGTACATTTATACATTTTGCAACTATTTTTCCTAGATTTTTCTTTATAACTGGGAAATTAATTTCTAGGTCAAATGCAAATTCTTGGTTAGTTCTATCTACAAAACCTAAGTCTTGTGGTATTCCTTGGTTATATATTACCCTTCCTACTGTTGTTTCTATTTTTTTAGATTTCATTTCTCCATCAATTTCTTTGAACATTTTGATGAATACTTTTGCATGTAATCCTACTTCTCCATTTGCATATGCCATTATTGCTTCATCTACATCTTTATAGTATGAACCTTCTCCAATTTCTCCTTCTACTATCATTGTTAGATAATAACTTCCAAGTATCATATCTTGTGTTGGTACTGTTACTGGTTTTCCATCTTGTGGTTTTAATAAGTTATTTGCTGATAGCATTAAATATCTTGCTTCTGCTTGTGCTTCTGGTGATAATGGAACGTGTACTGCCATTTGGTCTCCGTCGAAGTCGGCGTTAAATGCTGTACATACAAGTGGATGTAGTTTTATCGCTCTTCCTTCTACAAGTACTGGTTCAAAGGCTTGGATACCTAATCTATGTAATGTTGGTGCACGGTTTAACATTACTGGATGGTCTTTTATAACTTCTTCTAATATATCCCACACTTCTGGTCTTAGTCTTTCTACCATTCTTTTCGCATTTTTGATGTTGTGTGCTATTCCACGTCCAACTAATTCTTTCATTACAAATGGTTTGAATAGTTCTACTGCCATTTCTTTTGGTAGACCACATTGATATATTTTTAGCTCTGGTCCTACTACTATAACTGAACGTCCTGAGTAGTCAACACGTTTTCCAAGTAGGTTTTGACGGAAACGTCCTTGTTTTCCTTTTAATAAATCTGATAGTGATTTTAGTGGTCTATTTCCAGCTCCTGTTACAGGTCTTCCACGTCTACCATTGTCTATTAATGCATCTACTGATTCTTGTAACATTCTTTTTTCATTTCTTACTATTATTTCTGGTGCTCCAAGTTCTAGTAGTCTTTTTAAACGGTTATTTCTGTTTATTACTCTTCTATATAAGTCGTTTAGGTCACTTGTTGCAAATCTTCCTCCATCTAATTGTACCATTGGTCTTAGTTCTGGTGGAATTACTGGTACTACATTCATTACCATCCATTCTGGTTTATTTCCAGATAATCTAAATGATTCTACTGTATCTAATCTTTTTATTATTTTTGCCTTTTTTTGCTCACTTGCTGTTTTTAGTTCTTTTTTTAGTTTTTCTGCTAATTTTTCTACATCAATTTCTTTTAGTAATTTTTCTATTGCTTCTGCTCCCATTTCTGCTTTGAAAGATCCTCTTCCATATTTTTCTACTGCTTCATGGTACTCTTTTTCTGTTAAGATTTGGTATTTTATTAACCCAGATGTACCCTTATCTGTTACTACATATGATGCAAAATAGATTACTTTTTCTAAGCTTCTTGGAGAAATGTCTAGCATTAGGGCTACACGGCTTGGAATACCCTTAAAGTACCATATATGTGCTACTGGTGCTGCAAGTTCTATGTGTCCCATTCTTTCTCTTCTTACTTTTGCTTTTGTTACTTCAACACCGCATCTGTCACATACTATTCCTTTATATCTTACTCTTTTATATTTTCCACAGTGACATTCCCAGTCTTTTGTTGGTCCAAATATTCTTTCACAGAATAGACCATCTTTCTCTGGTTTTAATGTTCTATAGTTAATGGTTTCTGGTTTTTTTACTTCACCTTTTGACCATTCTCTTATTTTTTCATCTGATGCTAGCCCAATTTTTAATTTATCAAATATTTCTAATTCGTCCATTTTTGGCCCCTTTCACAAATTTGAAGAATTATTTTCCACATAACCTCTAAAAAACAACCTTACATTGCACGGACAATTCTATTTTTGTGGATTATTTTTTGTTATGCGGATATATTTAGTTAATTTATCTGGGCAGACACAGGGCCTACCCCTACATATCTCATTTTGTATTTTTAATTTATTTTTTTACAACATCTGTTTATGTAAATATAAATTTGTTGTAGGGGCGGGCCCTGTGTCCGCCCTTGCTTGTGTCTTTTATATTTTTTAATGAATTTATTCTTCATCATCTAATATATCATTATCATTCATTAAATTATCTGCACCTAAATCTGTATCTTCTAGTAACATTTCGTCTTCATCATCTAAAACACTTTCGAATAATGCATCTGCATCTTCTGTTTCTAGCAGTTCTACATCATCATTATCTTCATCTTCTTCTATATAGTTTTCTGCTAGTTCTTCTTCTAGTAAGATATTTTTTTGTCTTTCTTTTTCTGGATTATATTCTATTCCTTCATCTATATTTTCTTTTAGTTCTAATTCTTTATCATCACTTGAATATAGGCGTACATCTAATCCTAAACTTTGTAGTTCTTTTACTAATACTTTGAAGCTTTCTGGTACTCCTGGTTCTGGAACGTTTTCACCTTTTACTATTGATTCATATGTTTTTACTCTTCCTACTACGTCATCTGATTTTACTGTTAGGATTTCTTGTAATGTATGTGCTGCTCCATATGCTTCTAATGCCCAAACTTCCATTTCTCCAAAACGTTGCCCACCAAATTGTGCTTTTCCTCCTAGTGGTTGTTGTGTTACTAGTGAGTATGGTCCTGTTGAACGTGCATGTATTTTATCATCTACTAAATGGTGTAGTTTTAACATATACATTACACCAACTGTTACTGGATGATCAAATTTTTCTCCTGTTCTTCCATCATATAAAATTGTTTTTCCGTCTTTTGTTCTTCCAGCTTGTTCTAATAATTCTTCTATTTCATATTCTTTTGCTCCATCAAATACTGGTGTTGCTACTTTCCATCCAAGTTCTCGTGCGGCTGCTCCTAAGTGTACTTCTAGCACTTGACCTAAATTCATACGTGATGGTACACCTAATGGATTAAGTACTATATCTACTGGTGTTCCATCTGGCATAAATGGCATATCTTCTACTGGTAATATTCTTGATACAACACCTTTGTTTCCATGTCGTCCAGCCATTTTATCTCCAACTGAAATTTTTCTTTTTTGAGCTATATAACATCTTATTACTTGGTTTACTCCTGGGGCTAATTCATCTGAGTTATCTCTTGTGAAGATTTTTACATCTACTATTGTTCCTTCTTCTCCATGTGGTACTCTTAATGATGCATCTCTAACTTCTCTTGCTTTTTCTCCAAATATTGCACGTAATAATCTTTCTTCTGCTGTTAATTCTGTTTCTCCTTTTGGTGTTACTTTTCCAACTAGGATATCTCCTGGTCTTACTTCTGCACCTATTCTTATTATTCCGTTTTCGTCAAGGTCTTTTAAGCTGTCTTCTCCAACATTTGGTATATCTCTTGTGATTTCTTCTGGTCCAAGTTTTGTGTCTCTACATTCACAATCATATTCTTCTATATGTATTGATGTATATACATCCTCTTTTACAAGTCTTTCACTTATTAATACAGCATCCTCATAGTTATATCCTTCCCATGTAGCAAATGCGATTAGTACGTTTTTACCTAGTGACATTTCTCCTTTGTCTGTTGCTGGTCCATCTGCTATTACGTCTCCAGCTTTTACTTTTTCACCTTTTACTACTATTGGTCTTTGGTTTATACATGTTCCGCCATTTGTTCTTTTGAATTTACGTAGATGGTATTTTTCTATTTCACCTTTATCTGTTTTTAGTGTTATTTCGTCTGCAGTTACTTTTTGGATTGTTCCATTTGATTTTGCTATTTGTAATATTCCAGAGTCTTTTGCTGCTCTATATTCAATTCCTGTTCCTACTATTGGTGATTCTGTTGTAAGTAATGGTACTGCTTGACGTTGCATGTTTGCTCCCATTAATGCACGGTGAGCATCATCATGCTCTAGGAATGGTATCATTGCTGCACCTACTGATACTAATTGCTTTGGTGATACATCACAAAAATCTACTTGTTCTGGTGCAACTTCTGCGATATCGTCTAAGTATCTTACTTTTATTTTTTTATTTACGAATTTTCCATTTTTGTCTATTGGCTCTGAAGCTTGGGCTATTTTGGCTCCTTCTTCTTCCTCAGCACTTAAGTATACTACTTCATCTGTTACTTTGTTTGTTTTTGGATCCACTACTCTATATGGTGTTTCTACAAATCCATATTCATTTATTATTGCAAATGATGTAAGTGCTGATATAAGTCCTATGTTTGGTCCTTCTGGTGATTCGATTGGGCATAAACGTCCATAATGTGTGTAATGTACGTCTCTTACTTCGAATCCTGCTCTTTCTCTTGAAAGTCCACCTGGTCCTAATGCTGATATTCTTCTTTTATGTGTTAGTTCAGAAAGTGGGTTTGTTTGGTCCATGAATTGTGATAATTGTGAGCTTCCAAAGAATTCTCTTATTGATGATGTTATTGGTTTTGTGTTTATTAATGTTTGTGGTGTTACAACATCTAAGTCTTGAATTGTCATTCTTTCACGTACTACTCTTTCAAGTCTTGTTAAACCAATTCTAAATTGATTTTGTAATAGTTCTCCTACTGAACGTATACGTCTATTTCCTAAGTGGTCTATATCATCTACTTTTCCTATTCCATGTTGTAATGTTAACACATAGTTTACACTTGATAGTATGTCTTCTGTTGTAATGTGTTTTGGAACTAGTTCATCTATTCTTTCTTTTATTACTTTTTCTAAATCTTTTTTGTTTGTATTTTCTAATATATTTTTTAATATTTCATAGTTTACATATTCTTTTACTTTAAAGTCTTTTAAGTCTACAAATTTGCTTAAGTCTACTGTTCCATTTCCTATCACCTTAACTGTTTTTTCTCCTACTTTTACAGAAACTACATTTATTCCTGAATTTTGGATTTCTTCTGCTATTTCTTTTGAAATAACTTCTCCAGCTGCTACATAAACTTCTCCTGTTTCTGTGTTTACTATATCGCTTGCTGCTACTTGATTTTTTATTCTTGCTGCTAAACTTAGTTTTTTGTTGAATTTATATCTTCCAACTTTTGATAGGTCATATCTTCTATTATCGAAGAATAATCCATTAAATAAACTTCTTGCTGCTTCTACTGATGGAAGTTCTCCTGGTCTTAATTTTTTGTATATTTCTATTAATGCTTCATCTTGTGTTTTTACCTGGTCTTTGTTTATACTTGCAATTATTTTATCTTCTTCTCCAAAGAAGTCTAATATTTGCTGATCTGTAATTAACCCTACTGCTCTTAATAGTGATGTTACTGGTAGTTTTCTTGTTCTATCAACTCTTACATAGAATACATCATTTGCGTCTGTTTCGTATTCTATCCAAGCTCCACGTATTGGCATTACTGTCGATGTGAATATTTTTTTACCTGTTTTATCATATTCCTGAGTATAATAGCATCCTGGTGAACGTACTAATTGGCTTACTACAACTCTTTCTGCACCGTTTATTACGAATGTTCCACTATCTGTCATAAGTGGGAAATCTCCTAAATAGATTTCTTGTTCTTTTATTTCTCCTGTTTCACGGTTTATTAAACGTACTTTTACATGTAGTCTTGTTGAATATGTTGCATCTCTTTCTTTTGCTTCTTCTAATGAGTATTTAGTTTTGTCTTCCATATAATAATCGAAGAATTCTAATACTAAATTTCCTGTGTAGTCTATTATTGGAGATATATCTCTTAATACTTCTCCTAAACCTTCGTTTACAAACCAATTGTATGAATCTTTTTGCACTTGAATTAGGTTTGGCATTTCTATGCTATCTTCTGTTTTTGCAAAGGTTTTTCTTACACATTTTTCGTGTTTTACATCTTTTAACAAAAATATCACCTCTATAAAATTTTTAAGCAGAAAAATAAGATTTTAATGGCTTACGCCTTTTATGATTTAAATATATTTATAAGAAGTCCTTCTTAAATTAAGAATCCCTAGTAAATTTTAAAAGTATACTCTGCTATTTTATACTTCAAAATCTAAAGTTTTTCTAAATTTAATTCCTCTTCTTTTAAATTTTTAAAGAATTTACAAAATTACGACAATAAAAAGGCATGCTAGTAAAATCTTTTTACTAACTTACCTCTTACAAAACATTCTATTTTATTGATATTGCTGGATTTTTTATTTTTACCACCCTTGTCTTTTTTGGTTTTTTAACAAGTTTTTCCGTAATAATGTTTTTATATTATATAACTTTTCTTACGGCTTGTCAATGTTTTGGGGAAATTTTTTATAAAAAAAGAGAATTATTTATTCTCTTTTTCTATTGTATTTTTTATTTTATTTGCTTTTTTTCTTATTCTTTGTATTGCAGTATCTACTGATTTTACTTTGCTTCCTAGTTTTTCTGCAATGCTAGCATATGATTTTCCTTGTTTATAATAGTGTAATACTTGTCTTTCAAAGTCGCTAAGGCTTTCATCTATTCCGTGTCTCTATTGAATTATAGTATTCTTTTTTTGTTAGTGTTTCTAGTGGATCTTCTACTGTTTTTGTTTCTAATATTTCTAATACTTCTGTATCGTCACTTTCTTCATATGCTGATTGATTTAGCGAAATACTTGAGTTTAATGGTATGTTCTTTTGACGATTTGATGTTTTTAGTGCTGTTATTAGCTGTCTTTCTATACATAAATTTGCAAATGTTTTAAATGAATTTTGTTTTTCTGCATTAAATGATTTTGTAGCTTTATACAGCCCTATTAGCCCTTCTTGTATAATATCGTCTTTTTCCGCTCCTGCCATAAAGAATTTACTAGCTTTCATATTAACTAAGTCGTTATATTTGTTCATCATATAGTTTAAAGCCATATTATCACCTGATTGTATGACTTCTATAATTTGTTCATCTGGCATATTTATATATTGTTCATTTATTGGAATTATTTGCGACATATGTTGTTTGTTACCTCCAAAATATACTGTTTTACTAGTTTACAAATGTATTATATGTAGAAAATGTGAATATGTCAAGAGTTTTAAGCATATTTTGTCTAAATATTAGTTAAAGTTAATCCTATGTCTACCGCTTCCGTGCAGTAATATATTTATTTTGAAAAGTTTCGACACTAGTCAAAGCCTCTGGAGACTCCGCGTACTCCACTTTTAAAAATAAATATATTACTGCACTCACGCTAATTACGATAATGTTAGATTTAACTATATTTAAATCACCTCTCTAATTTGTTCTATTGCTTTTTTTCTACTGCTGATTTTGTTTTTTTCTTCTTTTGGTATTTCTGCCATTGTTTTTCCGTTTTCTAATTCGAATATTTCATCAAAGCCAAATCCGTTTTCTCCTTTAGGGAACTTTGCAATATATCCTATTTGTTCTCCTCTTACTACTTTTTCACCTGACTTATCACAATATGCTATACATGTTATGTGTTTTACTTTCCTTTTTTCTTTTGGTAAATTTTTCATTTTTTCTAGTATATATTCATTTCTTTCTCTTGCATATTCATTACCTGATTTATCTTTTCCTAAAAACCTTGCTGTTTTTACTCCTGGCCATCCATTATATTCTTCTATTTCTATTCCAGAATCATCTGCAAGTGTTGGTATTTTTGTTTTATTATATATAGTTTTCGCTTTTTTTATTGCATTTTCTTCAAATGTTTTTCCATCTTCTTCTACTTCTATTTCGCATTCTATTTCTTTTAATGATATAATTTCATGTTTTGATAATATCTCTTTTATTTCTTTTAATTTTCCTTCATTGTTTGTTGCTACTAATATTTTCATTTTTACTTTCTCCTATTCATTTTGTTTTCATAATTATAACATATTAAACAAAAATCCCTCTACATTTATTGACTTTTTTTTACATTTATATAATAATTGTAGTGTTCTTAAATTTATTTATGACATTTTATGTCGGATGGAGGTTAATTATGTCTAAGGTTTCAGTTGTTCTTGGTACTTTTTTTGGAGATGAAGGTAAAGGAAAGGTTATAGATTATCTTTCAGGTAATGCTCAAGTTTCAGTTCGTTGTTCTGGTGGTAATAATGCAGGACACACAATTACTGTTAATGGTAAAAAATTTGCTTTTCATTTAATTCCCTCACGGAATTTTGAATCCACATACTAAGGCTATTATTGGTAATGGTGTTGTTATTGACCCTAAGGTTTTAATAGAGGAGATTAATACTTTACATGATGCAGGATATTCTACTGATAATTTATTTATTAGTAATAAGGCTCATGTAATTATGCCTTACCATATTGTTTTAGATAAACTTTTAGAGGAAAATAGAGGTAATGATAAGATTGGTACTACTGCTCGCGGTATTGGACCTGCTTATTGCGATAAGTATGAAAGATGTGGTATTAGGTTTGAAGATTTTGTTACTCCTAATTTTAGCAGTTTAGTTAAACATAATGTTTTAAATAAGAATAAAATTTTACAAGCTTTTGGCTATGATCCTTTAGATGCTGATAGTATTATTCGTGAATACGAGGATTATGCAAGAATATTAAAACCTTATATGAAAGATACTATTAATATTATTCATCAAAGTTTAGAAAATGATGAAAACGTTTTATGTGAGGGGGCTCAAGCTACTTTACTTGATATTGACTTTGGTACTTATCCTTTTGTTACTTCTTCTAGCCCAAGTATTGGTGGTGTTTGTACTGGTACTGGTGTTAGTGCAAGGGATATTGGAGAGGTTTATGGGGTTCTTAAGGCTTATTCTTCTAAAGTTGGTGCTGGACCATTTTTAACCGAACAAGATAACGAAATTGGTGATTGTATCCGTGAACTTGGTCATGAATATGGTACTACTACTAAGCGTCCAAGACGTTGCCGGATGGCTAGATCTTGTTGCTCTTAAATATTCTTGCCGTATTAATGGTTTAACTGGTCTTGCTATTAATCATTTAGATACTATTGGTAAACTTGATAAAATTAAACTTTGTGTTGCTTACAATCATAATGGTAAAGTATCTCGGGGATTATTCTACAAATCCTACTTATATTTCTAACTGTGAGCCTGTTTATGAAGAATTTGAAGGTAATTTTGGAGATTTAAGTGGTATTAAATCAAAAGATGATTTACCAGAGGTTGCTAAAATTTATTTGAATCGTATTGAAGAAATAGTTAAGGTACCTATTAAGTTTATTGGTACAGGACCTGATAGGGAAGATATGATTATATGTTGAGCTAGAAATTAGAGATTAGAACTTAGAGAATAGAGATTATTCATTATTTTATCTTTTGCTACTAATTATTTCTTTAAAATATTTTATAAGGGGATGTTGTAATTTTGCCCAAAATATATTTAGAGAAGAATGTTCTAGATGCTACTTTTGAACGTTTAGAGTTTATTTTTGATAATTTTGATAATATATATTTTAGTGTTAGTGGTGGAAAAGATTCTTCTGTTATGGTTCAGCTTGCAAACATGGTGGCTAAGAAGAAAAATAGAAAATTTGATGTTTTATATATTGATTTTGAGGCACAATATAAGCTTACTATTGAACATATATATGAATTAAAAAGACTATCTCGGTGTAAGGGATTTTTATCATGTAGCTTTACCTATGGCTCTTAGAAATGCTGTTTCTATTTTACAACCTAAGTGGATTTGTTGGGAAGAGGAAAGTAAAGAGCTATGGGTTAGAGATTTACCTAGCGATAGTATTAATATTAATAATTGCCCTTTTACTTGGTTTAGGAAAGGGGAAGAATTTGAAGAGTTTATTATTCAATTTGCAGATTGGTATCAAAAAAAATATGGTGGCAAAGTTGCTTGTGGCGTTGGTATTAGGTGTGATGAAAGCCTAAATCGTTTTAGAACTATTGCTTTTGATGGTAAAGTAATGTATGAAGATAAACGTTGGACTACTAAGATAAAATATGGTGAAAAATACTTAAATGTTTATAATTTTTACCCCATTTATGACTGGAAAGCTGATGATATTTGGGGTGCTGTTAGCAAGTTTGAACTTATGTATAATAAAGTATATGAACTTATGTATAAAAATGGGCTTAGTATATATGAACAACGTTTGTGCCAACCTTATGGTGACGACCAAAGAAATGGGCTAGATCAATTTAAGGCTATTGAATATGAAACTTGGGGGAAAGTTGTAAATAGAGTTAATGGTGTTAATTTTGGAAATATTTATTGTAGAACTTCTGCGCTACGGTAATCTTAAAACTTCTAAACCAGATTTTATGACTTGGCGAGAATATACTATTTTTTTACTTGAGAGTATTGGTATTTATAATAGCGATTTGATGCTTCATTATTATAGGAAGATTAAAAAGTTTGCTAATTGGTATAAAAAACGTGATGATATTGATATTTGCAATATTCCTGATGAAGCTGATAGTAAACTTGAAACTCAAAAGAAAGTTATTTCTTGGCGAAGAATTGCAAGGGCCATTGAAAAAAACGATTTTTATATGAAACGTCTTTGCTTTACTCAAACTAAAACTGATGACGATGAGCTAAAAGAATTAATTCATAAATGGGATAATCTTTTAACTGAAGATACTTTTTCTGATGACAAGGATTTATTAAATTTTATTAGGAAAGAGGTGATTATTGGTGATTGTAAAGCTGACGAATAAGGATGACAATTTTTATTCTTATATGGGTAGATTTTTTGGTTCAAGAATTGTTCAAACAGAAACTAAAGACCGTATTTATGATGACAATAATAAAGAATGGTACATTTTTCTAAATCAAACTAACAAACCTTGTGCTTTTATTTCGGTTTGTAATGGTGTTATTAAAAATATTTATTCTAATAGTGCTGATTATTTAAAAACCTTACTTTTATCTGTAATGAATGAAATTGTTATCGAGCCTAGTATTGTTACCAAAGTGTATGAAGATATTTATATTGAGTGCGGTCTTCATATTAATACTTTGGATAATTATAAGCATTTTATTATGATTAGAGGTGATAATTAATGGCTAAAATTGAATTTCCTGTTTTAAATGTTAAAATGGTAGATATTAACAAAGTAGTTGCAAATGATTATAACCCTAATAAAGTAGCTCCACCTGAAATGAAGCTTTTAAAACATTCTATTGAAGAGGATGGCTATACTCAACCTATTGTTACTTATTACAATGAAAAGAATGATTCTTATATTGTTGTTGATGGTTTCCACCGATATAGATGTGCAAAAGAGTATTTTCATTTAAAGGAAATTCCTATTGTTACTATTAATAAGGATTTAAGTAATAGAATGGCAAGCACCATAAGACATAATAGAGCAAGAGGTACTCATCAAATTGCTGATATGTCTAAAATTGTTGTATATCTTTCTAATAATGGTTGGACTGAAGTAGAAATTTCAAAACATTTAGGTATGGAATTAGATGAGATTATTAGACTTAAACAAGTTAGCCGGACTAAAAGAAGCCTTTGCAAATCATGTTTTTAGTAAATCTTGGGAAGAATTTGAAGATAATCTAAAAAAAACTACTTAAGATGTTTTTTATACAAACTGTACACCTAGCAAATGTGGTTTTGTTCCACTTTTACTAGGTGCTTTTTGTTGGGTTTTGTATTTTAATTTTATAGAAACTATGTGTTCGTTAAAGTATGTAAGAACCCCAAGTCGTCCTTACGGGTGGTAGCCCCCGAATACTAAAGGGGCCTTTTCTCTATTGTCTTATACAATGCAAAAAATAGTTAAGGTACAAATTAGCGTAAGCAAAGAAGGTGTTTAAAATTTTTTAAACACCTTCTTTGTGGAAGCGGTAACTTGTAAAGTACTATTAAACACTTTCTTCATCTTTTTTTCTAATCAAAATCAATGGAGTTAATTCTTTTCCTTGTCCTGATGGATTATCTTTTATTAATCCTTTTAATTCTTCGCTTGATAATTTTATATCTTTAGAATATCCTAATACTTCTTGCCCTAAGTCGTTTGCATCAACTATCATACATGATATTCCTAATTTTTCTTTTATTTCATTACATACTGCTTCTGGGTTTTCTGGTAATCTAATTCCTATGTCTCCATATTCTTTCCATACATGGTCATAAAATCCATCTAGTCCACTTACATCTTGCCCTACTATTTCATAAAAAACTCCTTTTCTACCAAATAGTTTTGTTACTGCACTTGCAATACTTGCCCAAAGTACTCTAAATAGTCCTACTGTATTTATTGCATATTGCATTTTTATTGTTTCTCCAACTCCTACTCCTGTTGTTGGATGTGATGCAAATTTTGATAATAATTTTGCCCAAAATCCTATTTTTATATCTTCTCTTTTTACTATTCTATTTTGGCATAATGCTATTATTTTTTCACTGCTTGAAATGATGTCTCCTTCCTGATATATTGGTAAAACATATTCTTTAAATACATCTATATATGATTCTCCTTGTTTTACAAATCTTGTTTTTATTGCATGTCTTAAATATGTCTTTCCATTTACTTCAATTTCTACACTTTTTCCTTCATTTGCATAAAATTCCATACTTTTTCCTCCATTTGTAATATTTTTTTGATTATTACATATACTATATATTATCTCTTTATTTAAAATTATACAAGTTTTTATACAAATTTTTAAGATTTTTTAATAAAGTATTGACATCTTGAGAAAAACATATTATACTATGAAAGTACATCGCGAGGTGGAGCAGTTGGCAGCTCGTCGGGCTCATAACCCGAAGGTCGTAGGTTCGAGTCCTACCTTCGCAACCAGAAAAAAGCAAGTTTTTATGACTTGCTAATTTTTTTGTTTATTGAAAATGTATCTTATATGAATGTATTTTTTATTTGGAACTAGCATACCAATTCCCATTCTATTTTACTTTTATGCTTTCTTTTATTGCTTCGAATTTGGAATCTCCTATTCCTGGTACATTTTTTATATCTTCTATTTGTTTGAAATTTCCATTTTGTTCTCTATAATCTATTATTTTTTGTGCTGTTGATTCTCCTATTCCTTGCAGTGTTTGGAGTTCTTCTTTGCTTGCTTTATTTATATTTACTATGGTGTTTTCATTGCTTTCTAAATTTGTTTTTGGAGTTTCTTCTATTACTCCTTGTCCACTTTCACTTGATATGTATTCATTTTGATTTTCTTTTTCTTCTATACTTTCTTTTGACGGAATTGTTATTTTTTGTCCATCTTCTATTACATATGCTAAATTTATATTTGTAATATTTGCTTTATCTGTTAATCCTCCTGCCATTTCTATTACATCTGCTATTCTTGCTCCCTCTTTTATTTTTACTATTCCTGGATTTTTTACTTCTCCTGCTATATGTATTATTATTTGTTCTGTTTCTTCTTTGTTGTTTTCCACATTTTCTTTGTTTTGTTCTTTGGTATCTTCACTTACTATGTCCAATTGTTCATAACTTTCTTCAGGTATACTTATTTTATAAATGTAATATCCTATTACAAAGATTATTACTGCTCCTATTCCTACTATTATTGCTAATTGTTTTTTACTTAAATTTATCATTGTTTCTTCTCTCCTTTTTATTTTTACTATTTTTTATGCAAAAGGTTATATATTTATTTTAGAAATGAAAAATTTAACCACGTGGGGACCGCTGAGGGCTGTTAAAGCTTTGCTTGTTACAGCTCCAGCGGGAAGGTTATAATTTGGAATGTATAAAATAAATATATAATCTTTTGCCAATATGCTTTTTAATTTACAAAGTTTTTATTTTTGCATTGATATTTTGGAAGTTTTAATGTAATATATGTATATCATTTTATTTTAAGGGGTTAATTATGAAATTTAAAAAATCATTTTTACATATATTAAGTATTTTTGTTATTCTTTTTTTGCTTTCTACTTCTTTCTGTTTTGCAACTACTGAAGATAATTCTGTCCAAGTTGATGCTCCTGTTGCTCTTTTAATGGATGCTAATACTGGTAAGATTCTTTACGAAAAAAATGCTTATGAAAGATTATACCCTGCAAGTACTACAAAAATTATGACCGCTATTCTTGCTCTTGAAAATAGGGAACTTTCTCATATTGCTAAAGTTAGTTATAATGCTATTTTTACTGTTCCTGCACGGTTATACTAATGCTAATTTGCAGATTGATGAAGAACTTACTATGGAACAACTTTTGAATGTTCTTCTTATTCCTTCTGCTAATGATGCTGCAAATGTTATTGCTGAAGATATTGGCGGAAGTGTTGAAAGTTTTGCAAGTATGATGAATACTAAGGCGAACGAAATTGGTTGTACTAATACTCATTTTGTTAATCCAAATGGTGTTCATAATGAAAATCATTACTCTTGTGCTTACGACCTTGCTCTTATAGGAAGATATGCTATGCAAAATGAAACTTTTAGAAAGATTGTTTCTACTACTAAATATACTTTACCTATAACTAATAAATATGATAAGACTGATAGAATTTTTCTTACTACTAATAAACTTATTAATGAAAAAAGTGGATATTATTATAAGTATTCTACTGGTATAAAGACTGGATATACTGATGCTGCCAAGAATTGTCTTGTTGCGAGTAGTAAACAGGATGATATGGAACTTATTGCAGTAATTATGGGAGCTACAAGTGATAATAATTCTACTAATAGATTCAGTGATTGTATAACTTTGTTTAATTATGGGTTTAATAATTATTCATATAAGACTTTGTATTCAAAGGGTAGTGTTTATAAGGTAGTAACTCCTAGAAATGCGAATAGTAAAACAAGGGATTTAAATATTCTTGTTGAGAATGATATTAGAGTACTTGTAAATAAGGCTGATTATGATATAAATTTTGTTCCTACAGTTAATCTAGATAATCCTATTAAAGCACCTATTACAAAAGGTAGCATTGTTGGCACAATTTCTTATGACATTTTACGGTATTAACTATACTACAAATTTGATTGCTGGTCAAGATATTGAAGCAAATTCTGTTTTTTCTATTATACTTAAAATTGTTCTAGTTGTTTTTGCTATTTTAATTTTAAAATATATTTTGAATTTAATGAATTCTAATAAAAAACGCAAAAAGAAGAAAAAGAAAAAATCAGGTAAACATAGTAATAATTCGTCCTCTCCTTATAGATTTAAATACTAAGTTAACTGATTCTTGAGTCTTAAAAAAAAGTAGGGAAAATAGATTTTTTATCTCTTTCCCTACTTTTTCTATTTGTTTCTTTCGTATAGTTCTTCTAATTTATAGTTCTGCCTTTCTTGTCTTGTAAATATGTGAACTACTATGTCTCCATAGTCCATTAATATCCATTCCGTGTTATATCCTTCTATTTTGTTTGGATATATTTCTTCTTTTTTCAGCTCTGTTTCTACATTGTCTGCTAATGCTTTTATATGTGTTTCTACTGTACCACTTGCTATTACGAAATAATCTGCAAGTGCCAGAGTTTCTTTTACATCTATTGTTTTTAGGTCTATGGCTTTTTTGTCTTCTAATAACTTAACTATTTTTTTTAATAATTCGTTTTCCATACATTTTCTTCCTTTTTATTTAATAAACTGATTTTTAGGCAAACGAGCAATGCTCTCTCCTATTTTTTTGTGTTTGTTGTTTTAGTCGTGTTTGTAGACTTTTTGGTGCTTGTGGTATTTGTGCTTTTTTTAGTTGTTGTATTTGTACTTTTCTTTGTAGTTGTATTAGTTGTTATGTTTGTGTTATTTACTGTATTTGTGTTTACAGTGTTTCCTTCATTTTCTTCTATTTCTTCATCTCCAAATAGTTCGTCTACTATTTTTGTAGTTTCTTTTTTGTTTACTGTGTATATCCATACTCCATTACACAATTCTGGGGTTCCCGGTAATGTTCCTGTTTGTAAGTTTTCTGTATTAAAACTTACTGCATATGGTAAGTAATCCTTTATTGTATCAAAGT
Source organism: uncultured Clostridium sp. (assembly GCA_948471035.1). GTDB lineage: Bacteria > Bacillota > Clostridia > TANB77 > CAG-508 > RGIG8482. The sequence goes on along the minus strand of CAOKRC010000007.1, from coordinate 19,599 downwards.
TCATATTTGTTTGTACATTGTTATATGCTATTTGTGCTATTTGTGTTATTTTTAATAAATTTTCTGGTTTCATTGTTTGTTTTAGAGTTGCTTGAATAAATTCTCTTTGTGTTCTCATTCTTCCTATATCATTGTCACCATATTCATATGAATATGATGTTCCATTATTGTTGTGCCTAAATCTTACTAACCATTCTGCTTGTTTACCATTTAATTTTTGATACCCTGCTTTTAAATCTATGTGCAAATCTTGTGTTACATCATCGTATTTCATATCTATTGGTACATCGAATTCTACCCCTCCTATTGCATCTACTAATTCTGCAAGTGCTTCTGTATCTATTATTACATAATTATTTATTTCTATTCCTGTTATTTCTTCTATTGATTTTACCATTCCATCTATATTTTGCCCGTTTCTATATACTGCATTTATTTTATAACTTGCTGTTGCTTTTGCTTTATTAGTCCCTACATATGTGTCTCTTGGTATTGATAATAATGATGCTTTTTGTGCTTTCGGATCGTATGAACATACCATTATGGTATCTGCTAGTTTGTAATCTTCTTCACATCCACTAATTCCTACTATTAGGAAGTTAATTTTATCTAAGTCTTTTAATGTATTTTCATCATGTCCTACTGCTGCTGCTATAAATCCTTGTAGTCCTCCACCATTTCTCACTACTCTATATGTGAACATTCCAGCAAATACTAATATTGCCACTAGTAAAATTAGTAAAATAAGCCTAAATATTTTCCAGCCTTTACTTTTCTTTTTTCTTTGCTTTTTTTCTTGTTTTTGTTGCTTTTTTTCCATTTTCTTTGTTTGCTTTATGTTTGATTTTTTTGTATTTATTTGTTTCGAATTTATTGGCCTTTCATTTACCTGTTTTGCATTTGTAGGTCTTGTACTTGTTTGTTTCATATTTGTTTGTTTATTTTTTCTTATATTATTATTGGGTTCTTTTTTCACTTCGATTTTCCTTTCTTAATCATATGTATTAATCTATCTAAATAATATATTATTATCTTTTCATATATTTTTAGTATAACAAAACGAGTAATAAATATCAATATTTATTACTCGTTTTTTTGAATTTTAAGGAAGTATTAAGGTTTTATTTAAAGAAAAACATTAATATTATATTGTTGTTATATAATATTCTTGTTAATATTGTATCATTTATTATACCTAAAACTGTATCTTTATCTATCATTGGTAAAATTAAGCTAATAATAGTAAGTATTACATATATTAATATAATTCCTCGTAATATTCCATATATTATTCCTCCTGCTTCGTTAAATTGTTTTATAACAGGAAGTTCTGATACCGCTTCTAATATTGCTTTTGCAAATAGTAACAATAATCTAGTTATAATAAATATTGCAATTATTACTACGAGATTTATTACTGCTTGTGATATTTCTTTTGCTACCGTTCCTACTACTGCATCTTTGGTATTATCTACCACATTTGTTATTTCTTTATTTATATAGTTTACTACTACATTTGGTAAATCTGTGTTTTCTTCTTTTATTTTTCCTTCTTCAATTTCTGCTGATGATAATTTCTCTGTTATTGTATTTTCTATGTTTTTTGCAAAGTTTGTATTGTTTATTATAAAACTTGAAACTGGTCTATATAGTATTAGAGTTATAACAATTGCTATTATAAATGATACTATTTTAAATGCAACTCCTATTAGTCCTTTTTTATACCCTAAAAAGATACTTAATCCTAAAATCGCTATTACTATTAAATCAATAATGATTGGCATATTTATCCTCCTTGATTTTTTATAAACTTGTTATTTCAACCTTGTCCTTTGAGTATATAACTCCTGCTATCTGTTCTGCAAGTACTATATCGTGTACTTCTCTTTGTGATATATATCTTTTTACAAGCCATCCATTAGTATTTATGAATTCTATTCTACTTCCTAAGTTTAAAGCTATGTTATCTCCTTTACTTTTTAAATCTTTTACTGTTCCGTCTGCTGTATATAAATTTTCTTTTTGTGTTCCGTGTGTTTTTCATAATTACTTGTGTATTTGTATTTAGCAATCCCGTTGTTCTTTCTATTGTATATACTGAATAGCTGTTTAATTCTATACTTCCAAATGTTACTTTTTTGCCCTCGTATGATATGCTTTCAGTTTCATTTTCACCATATAATACGTGTATTCCATCATCATAAGATATTAGTAAGTTATTTTTGTCTTGATATTTAATGTCTATAATTAGTTTATTTGCTTCTGCATTATATGTATATATTACAGAATTTGTTGGATCTACACCTGCTTTTTCTATCGATATAACTTTTATGTTTGATTGTATGAATGTTCCAGATGTATTTATTTCTGCTATACTCAAGTATTTATTATCATTTGATATTGCTGTATCTATTGCTGTTGTACTAGATAAGTATGTTTTAAATAGTTCTTTTCCTGCTGGTGAATATGTTGCAATTATTGCTTTATAGCTTCCCCCTGTTATTATTACTGATAAATATCCATTTTTGTTTACATTTATTTTTTGGATTTCTCCTTCTATTTCTGTTTGCCATAGGATATTTGATTCCGATATTAAGTACAGGTTTTGTCCATTTTTTTCTGCTATTCCTAAAAATCTATTATTTGATGCGTATAATGGATTTGTTATTTTTACTTCGTGTTCATATTCTTTTTTTCCTGAACTCGAATATGTTGTTAATATATTTTTGTTTAATATTGTTATATATTTACTATAAGCATATATGCTTGGGTTTTCAAGTGATGATATATCTATACTTGCTACATTATTTTGTATTATTTCTTTTCTTAAGATATATCTATCCATAAATGTTCTAAAACTTGCGTTTCCTATATAAAATGCTATTCCAACTATTGTTAGTGCAATGAATAATATAATAAGTCCTATTCTTACTTTCTTTTTTAATTCTTGGTCTAGTACTATTTTTTCCATTTTTCTCGCCCCACTTTTTCTATATATTTTATATCAGTTTTTTGCTTTTTTTTCAATAGGTTTTGTTGTGATTTATTAATATGTAATTACTTCTTTATCTCTAATTTAGTATTATAATCTTAACATGAATTATCTTTAATTATAAATAATATTTGTATTATTCCAAGTAATCCAAATATTGGATAAAATATGTTTATTAATGTGGAGAATCCTATTTTTGAAACTAGTATTCCACTTATGCACATTAAAACTGCTATTTTTTTATATTTTTGAGGATCGCTTATGTAGTTTTCTAATATAGAATATCCTGCAGATATGCTTGATGTAAATATAGCAACTAATATTATTCCTCCATATATTAGTTTATATATTTTTCCGCTCATTCCTGCTACATAGACTGTCGGTAATTCTAGTTTATTTATATCTATATTTACTTTTAGTATTAATCCGTATATTGATATTGCAAGTATTATTAGTGTTAATATAACCAGTATGCTTATTATTACTGCTTGTGTTCTATTTTGTATATATTTTTTTAGTGTTATTACTATTGGTATTAAGGTAATACTGTTATAACTTGCATATAATATTGCACTATATATACTTTTTAAAATACTAGTTTGTATCATTTTAGCATTTACGTTTTCAAATACATTTATATTTTTTGTAGCAAGTATTATAATGAATACTATTAATATTGGTATTAGTACTGTATTTATTTTTATTATTCTTTCAATGTTTCCAATAAATGTTATATAGCATAATACTATTATGATTATTGTTCCAATGATATTTGGTATTCCTAATTCTTGTGAGAAATAGGCACTAAAACCTGCTATCATTACATAGAATGATAATAATAAAAATATGTTTATTATCTTTTTTGTTGTTTCATCTATTTTTTTGTTTTTGTTTATATGTTTTGAAAGTTTTGCATAATTTTCTATATTGTTTTTCTTTGCTATCTTTAATGTTTTATATACTATTATTCCTATTATTATTTGTGAAATTATTATTCCTATTATTCCATTTGTACCATATATTCCAAAGAATAAGTATATTTCTTTTCCGTGATGCAAAGCCTGCACCTATTATTGTTCCAATTATTACAAATAAAACTTTTAATATGTTTTTCATAATAAAACTCCTCATTTTAATATATGAGGAGTTTTTTGTTTTATGTTTGTTGTTTAAATGCTTTACTTATTATTAATCAAAAGGCTTATATATTTATTTTCTTCTTCTAATAAACCATACTATTATTCCTATTATAATTATGATAGCAGGGAATGCTGTTATGGCTATTTTTATCATTCTATCTTGTGCTTCCGTAGCTGTGTAGGTTATTATTCCTGTATCTTTTCTTATTGATATTGTATCTTCTCTTTCAGTTAATTCTGCTATTGTGTTTAGGATATAGTCTTTATTGTTATAAAATTGCATTGGGTATAATGTACTACTTCCTACTGTTATTGGGTAATCTACTACTAGTAGGTTATTTGCAAGTAAATACATTACCGCTTCTTTTGGATTTTCTTCTTCATTTTCTGTGTTTATTGTTTTTGTTAGTTTTGTTCCTAGTATGAAACTTCCTTCTTCGTCTGTTCCTATTTTACTTGTACTTCCATTTGATAATTCTTTTCTAAATAGTGTTGTTTCATCTGTTGTTAAGATGTTATCTGCTTCTATGTTTAAGTTTTCTAATGTTTCATCATCTGCTAATGTTATTTTAGATGAGTTTATTAATAGTATTCCTCCATCTGTAGCTATATCTTTTGTTGCTGTAGTATACGATATATTTGGTATTATACAATTTGGTGCTGATAGTGCCATTTTATTTGCATCTTGTTCTAGTACTATTCCATCATCAAATTTTGCTCCAAATAGATCTAGTATTTTTTGTAGATTTGGCAAATTTAATTCTGTTCCTACTGGGTCATTTAACCATAGTATTTTTCCACCATTATTTATATACTTTGTAATTTTTTCTAGTTCACTTTCTAGTATATCTTTTTGTGGACTTGCTATAACTAATAAGTCTGCATCTTCTGGTATATTTTCTTTTATAAGTAAATCTAAATTTTCTATATCATTTACTTCATTTTCTATATATGCTTTTAACATCGTCATCTCTGTATTTATTCCATATTCTCCATGCCCTGTTAAGAAGTATATTTTTGGTTTGTTTGCAATAGTTAAATTTACTATTGCATTTGTTATTTTTTCTTCTGATATATCTATCTCGCTATATGTTGTGTAATCATATGTATATAATTCATCTACTAGTATTATTTTATTTTGATTTTTTGCTTCTACTATTATTACTTGTGTTTCATCTGCTAAACCATATTTATTTTTTATATCTACTCTATCTTGTATTTTCTCTATTACTTCATAGCTGATTTTTCCATTTTCTCTATTATATTGTTTTAATAAGTCTCCAAGTGATGTGTTTTCATCAAATCCTATTAAATATATTTTTACGTCATCTTCTATGTTTTTTATTTGGTTTATTGAGCTGTCAGATATTGTATAAAGATTATTTTTCGTTACATCTATGTCTATTAAATCTAGTTTTTGTATTAATATGTTTATTCCTATAAATACTACAAATAGGATTAATACAAGGATTATTGTTTTAGTAGTATCTCGCAACCATTTTTTCTTTAATGTTTCTATTATATTTTTCACTTTTTCACTCTCCTTTATTTCATGCTCTTTTTTCTTTGTAGTACTATCATTGTAAGTAATACAAAGAATATTGTAAATGTTATATATGTTACTATTTCTTCTAGTGCAATTAATCCAGATGGGAATTTGTCGAACATGTTTATTAGTGATAATGGAGCAAGTATTTGGCTAAAGTTTGGTAAAAACCATGTTATTATGAAAAAGCCTATTGTTATTACTCCCGCTATTATTTGGTTTTCTGTTATGCTTGATGCAAACATTCCAAATGATATGTAAGCCATGCTTAACATTAAAAATCCAAGTAGGGTTGCTAGTACTGTTTGCATATGTGGTGTTCCAAAGAAATATAGTATTGCTAGATATAAAAGTGTACATATTTCTGTTATGAATACTACAAATATGCTTGCTAAAAACTTTCCTATTACAATGCTAGAGGTACTTGTTGGTGATGTATATAATAATTGTTCTGTTCCAATTTTTCTTTCTTCTGCAAACGTTCTCATTGTTAAAATTGGTACTATAAATGTTAAAATTGTTGAGCTTGAATAGAACATGTTTTCAAATTGTAAACTTCCATATTCTACAACATCTAAATAGAAAAATATGCTACACATTGCTAGAAATAATCCTATAAATACATATCCTATTGGTGATAAAAAATAAGTTTTTGTTTCTTTTTTAAATACTGCCCACATTAATTTTCTTCCTCCTCTTCTTGTTTTGTTTCTATTAATTTCATGAATGCATCTTCTAATGTTGCTTCATTCTTTTTTAGTTCAAATATTGTTATATTATTTTTTGCATATTTTTCGAATATTTCTTTTCTTATGTCTTGGTTTTCATCAGCTGTTATTATATATTCTTTTGTTCCATCTTGATTGTCTTTTTCTAATTCTATTTCTTTTATTCCTTTTATTTGTTTTGTGATTTCGTCTATTTTTGATTCTTTATCTTCTACAGTTATTATTAATTGATTTTGTTTTTTTACTTTTTCTTCTAGATTTTTTGGAGTGTCTTTAGCTACTATTTTTCCTGAGTTTATTATTATTACTTTGTTACATATTTGGCTTATTTCTGCTAATATATGTGAACTTATAATGATTGTATGTGTTTTTCCTAATTCTTTTATTAGATTTCGTATTTCCGTTATTTGTTTTGGATCTAATCCAACTGTTGGTTCATCTAATATTAATATTTCTGGCTCTCCTACTAATGCTCCTGCCATACTTACACGTTGCTTATAACCTCTTGATAAGTTTCTTATTAGTTTATTTTGTACTACTTCTAAATTTGTTTCTTTTATTACTTTTTGGATTTTTTCCTTTTTTTCTTTTTTTGTGACTTGTTTTAAGTCTGCCATATAGTTTATAAATTCTTTTACTGTTAAGTCGTTATATAGTGGTACTCCTTCTGGCATATATCCTATTTGTTTTTTTGCTTTTTTAGGATTCTTTAATATGTCATATCCGCTTACTATTATTTCTCCTTCTGTCTGCTCTATAAATCCTGTTATCATGTTCATTGTAGTACTTTTCCCCGCACCATTTGGCCCAAGCAGCCCTACTATTTCGCCTTTTTCAATGCTAAAACTTATATTGTCTATAGCTATGAAGTTACCATATTTTTTAGTTACATTTTTTACTTCGATCAATTTGATTCCTCCTTAAAATCTCTTTATTTTTTTCTTCTGCATTCCGCTCCCATAAAGTAATGTATTTATTTTGAAAAGCTTCGACACTCGTCTAGCCTCCGCAGACTCCACGTACTACGCTTTTAAAAATAAATACATTACTTTACTCACACTACTTTAGTACAATTAATCAAAGGGTTATATATTTATTTTAGATACTATCATTTTGTTTTGGAGTTTACAAGTGAATTTTTAACAAGTTACATTGTGTTCACAAAACTTTCACAATGCTTACGGATTTGAGGTTTTGCCATATGTTTTAATTTAATGAATTTTGTAGAATTTTATAGAATTTAGTTTTCAAATACTTTTTCAAAATGATTGAATATTTTACTTTTTCTTACATAGTTATTACTTAGGTGGTTATGATGGAATTTTTATATCCTTTGTGTATAGCTTTTTGCCTTGTTTTTATTAGTGAGCTTGGTGATAAAACTCAACTTTTAGTTTTATCTTTTTCTTCTAAACTGAAAAGTTTTCCTATTTTGCTCGGTGTCGCATTACGGGTCATTTTTTAGCCATGGTGTTGCTATTTTATTTGGCGGTGCTTTAGGAACTCTTGACAATGTATGGATTCATACTGTTTTAGAAGTTATTACTTATTGCTCTTTTTTGTTTTTTGGTATTATTACTTTAATAAATAAAGAAGAAAATACCAGTTCTTCTAAAAAATCTGGTATCTTGAATAAAATTTCTGGTTTAGCTATTAGTTATGTTTTTATTATTGCTTTTAGTATTGCTATTGGTGAACTTGGTGATAAAACTTTTCTTGCTTCTTTAGGACTTGGCATTCAGTTTCCTAATGCTAAAATTTTCTTGATTCTTGGAGCAATTTTAGGTATGGTAGTCAGTGATGCTATTGCTATTTTATTTGGTAAATTCTTGACTAGCAAGGTTTCTAGTAAATTTATGAATACTTTATCTGGAATAATTTTTCTTTTATTTGGAATTGTTGGATTAATTGGCTTTTTGTTTAATTTGCTTTACTATATATAGGCATGCAATGATTGCATATTTTCTTATTACAGTGTATAATAGTTGTAATTTATAATAGGAGGTTTTTATGACTAGTAAACAAAGAGCATATTTACGTGCTTTATCTAATAAATTGGATGCTATTTTTCAAATTGGTAAGAATGGGCTTAATGAAAATTTAATTAAACAAGTAGATGATTCTTTAGAGGCTCGTGAACTTATTAAACTTTCTATTTTGGAAACTGCACCAAATGAGAATTATTCTATTGCAAATGAACTTTCAATGAAAACTAATTCTATCTTAGTTCAAATCGTTGGAAACAAAGTTACTTTGTATAGACCTAGAAAGAAAAATTCTAAAATAGTTTTACCTGATTAGGAGTATTTATGATTTATATTAATGAGAAAAAGATTAAAAATATTAGTTTGAATAGTAATAATTTTTATGTTATTATGGATTTTGATCAAACTATTACTACGGGTAGTACTGATTCATGGACTATTCTTCAAAATCCTAATATTATGAATCCTAATTTTTCTAAAGATTCTTTATTGCTATACGAAAAATATGGCCCTATAGAACTTGATTATTCTTTAGATGCTATTACCAAAAGTAATTACTTGAAAGAGTGGTATTTAAATGTTATGGATCTTACCTACTCTTACGGACTCTCTTATTCTAAGCTTTTAGCTTGTGTTAAATATGGTAATATGTCTTTTAGAGATGGTTTTAAAGATTTTTTAGATTGTTTACATGATTATAATATTCCTGTAATTATTTTATCTGCTGGAATTGGTAATGTTATTACTCAAACGCTTAAATTAAATAATTGTTTTTATGATAATGTTCATATCGTTAGTAATTTTATTAAATTTGAAGATGATAAGATGTTACCTTTTAATGATGATATCATTCATACATCTAATAAATCTATTGATAAATTGCCTGATTATATTTATAAAGAAATTAAAAATAAAGATTATATCCTTTTATTTGGTGATTTAATTGAAGATTTAAATATGGTTCATAAAGAAGATTTATCTAAAACTATTTCTTTTGGTTTTTTGGAGAAAAATGTTGATAAGAATTTTGAACTTTATAAACAACGTTTTGATGTTGTTATGACTGATAATGCTTCTTTTGATAATATTAAAAGTATTTTTCTCTAGTATTTTTCTATGTTTTTTATACACTAGACCTAGATTTTTCATTTTTTTACTTAGATTTATTGACATTGTCTATGTTTTATGCTATTATAATTATTGCGTTTATGGGTCAGTAGCTCAGTTGGATAGAGCACAGGCCTTCTAAGCCTGGGGTCGGGGGTTCGAATCCCTCCTGGCTCACCATAACAGTCTTATACGAAACCTTTAAAATAATATAAAAAAAGGAAACCATCTCAATTTACATTTCTATATTTTGGGATGGTTTCCTTTTTTATATAATGCCAATATTTGTGCATTATTTGTCACATTTTAGATAATTTCTCAAGATATGGATTTTTAGAACCCTTTCTATATCCTATAATTACATCTTGACAAGAAGAACCAAAACATGTAGATGATTCTTTCTTGCCTTTATACGGTTCTCCTATGTCTGGTGGATTTTTCGTAATGGTTATCATTTCTCTTTCTTTCTTAAGAATCATATCTTACCTCTCTTTCTTATGTGACATTTCTACTCTAGTTCCATAATTATTATAGTATTATTTTACCAGTTTGTCAATTGCGTTGATATGATTAAAATGTCTTTTCTACTTTTTTCCCTTATTATATAGTATAAGAAAAAACTAGGGCTTTTTACCCTAGTAAAATTGAATAAAATATATGTCCCATTTATTGGGGGATGTAGGGGATATGTCCGTTTTATATAAGGGAAGTTCGTTCGAACACATAGGAAACCTATTTTATAAATAATGCTTTTAGGGCTACTTATCTACTATTTATCCCCTACAAAATTAATGACTGTTAATTTAAAAATATAAATGTTATGAAATAAAATAAAGTTTATCTATTTATCTCTTTATATTTTTATTTTCTATTTGATTTTAGTTTTGGATTTTTTAATTTTGATTTTCATTATAATTTTTCTGGTAGAAAAAAATGAAAAAAAATTTTTTGTTACAAAATTGTTTTGATTTAATATGTTTATATTGTACTACCTTTTTTTACATATGTCAACAAAAACTTTACGACATAATTCGACAAATTGCTACAGACGTAAGCATTCCGCACAATATCTGCTACTAATGCTGCTACTAATACATATCTTATTTTCTTTATTCCAACTGCACTTGTATATAGTGCTATTGTATACAATGTTGTTTCTGTTGACCCCATTATGGTTCCTGCTATTATTCCTATAATGTTATCAACTCCATATTTAGACATTATATCTGTTGCTACCGCCATTGATGCACTTCCTGAAATTGGCCTTAATATTGCAAGTGGCATTATTTCTGCTGGTACTTTTAGTACTGTTATTATAGGTTTGATTAGGTTTATTATTATATCTAATATTCCTGATGCTCTTAATGCTCCTACTGCTAAAAATATCCCTATTAATGTTGGAAATATATTTATTACTACTTCTAATCCTTCTTTTGCTCCTTCTAAAAACGTGTCATATACTTTTATTTTTTCTTTTACCCCATATATGATTATTAACAATATTACTGTTGGAACTGCTGCTGTTGAAATGTAATTTATTATATTCATAATATTTACTCCTATCTATATTAGTATTTTTTCATCAATATTTTTGCTGTAGTAATTCCAGCTATTGCGGCTAACATTGTTGCTATCCATACAGGTATTATTATTTTAGTTGGATTTACAGAACCTAACAAACTTCGTATTGCTATTACTGTTGTGGGTATTATTTGTATAGACGCTGTGTTTATTATTATGAACATTGCCATGGAATTTGTTAATGTGTCTTTTTTGGGATTATCTTTTTGTAGTGTTTTCATTGCTTTTAACCCAAGTGGTGTTGCTGCATTTCCTAACCCTAATATATTTGCTACCATGTTCATTGATATTTCTTTATGTACTGGATCTTTTTTTTGAATTTCTGGAAATAGTATTTTCATTACTGGTGTTAAAAAATCTGTTAATTTATCTATTAGCGTGGTCTTTTTTGCAATTTGCATTATTCCACTCCACAAGCACATTGTTCCTAAAAATGTTATTGTTAATTTTACTGCACTTTCACATGATTCAAATACTGAATTGTTTATATTTGATACATTTCCAGTGAATATTCCATATATGTATGATACTATTATAAATATTGGCCATAATATGTTTAACATATTTTTCTCCTTGCTTTTTATTGATTTATAACTTTTATGTTTTAATATTTTATTCCAGTTATTGTAAAAAAGAACTTATTATATTTGTATTTCTATACTATCCGCTTATATTTCATCTTGCTTCATAATTTTATTATATTTGTTAGTTATTTCCATTGACAAAATGCGACTTTTAATGATATTATTATTTATAGGAATTTGTCGAATTTTGTTGGAAATAGGTTTTATTTTAAGGAGGTTTTTTGTAATGAAATCAACAGGAATTGTTAGAAGAGTCGATGAGCTTGGTAGAGTTGTTATCCCTATCGAACTTAGAAATAAATTTGGAATTTATGAAAAAGACCCTATAGAAATTTTTGTCGATGGTTCTACTATCGTTTTAAAGAAATATGAACCAAATTGTATTTTTTGTGGTGCTACTAAAAAATTAGTTACTTATAATGAAAAATTAGTTTGTGCTAAATGTGCTGAAAAAATTAGTAAATTAGCTGATGAGCATAAATAAGATAAAAAGAAGCAATACTCCCAAGTGTTACTTCTTTTTTCATTTTATATGTAAAATTTAGTGTTACAGGTTACTGCTTGTAAAGAAATAACTAAATATAAATATTAGAATTATTATCGAGTAACAACCTATTTTTTTATAAATTGTTGATATATTTCATTTTTATTTACATTTCTATCTTTTGCTATCTGTTTTATTATTTCTTTTTTTTCTAATCCAGATTTTTCATAGTATTTGTAGTGTTCTTCTATTGATAAAGTATTTAATTCTTCTAATTCTATTTCTTTTTTGGTTTTTTCAGTTTTATCTATTATTATTACGTATTCTCCCTTAGGGATTTGTACAATTTGCTCTATCTCTTCTATTGTTCCTGTTATGTATTCTTCATGTATTTTTGTTAGTTCTCTTGCAAGTACTATATTTCTATTTTCTACAGTTGGTTTTAAATCTTTTAAGGTTTGCAATAGTTTATGTGGTGCTTCATATAGTATTATAGTAACTCCCGAATTTTTTATTTGTTCTAATTTTTCTTTTCTATTTTTCTTGTTTTGTGGTAAGAATCCTATAAATGTAAATTCTTTTGCATCTATTCCTGATGCTATTAATGCAGTGATTGCTGCACATGCTCCTGGTACTGGAGTTACTTTTATGTTATTTTCTATTGCTGCTTTAACTATTTCTCCACCTGGGTCTGATATTACTGGTGTTCCTGCATCAGATACCAATGCTATGTTTTTTCCATCTAATAGTTTATTTATTAGTTCTTCAGTTTTTATTTCTTCATTGTGCCTATGGTAACTTATAAGTGGTTTTGATAGTCCTAAATGATTTAATAGTTTTAATGTATGCCTTGTATCTTCTGCTGCTATTATATCTACTTCTTTTAATATTCTAATTGCTCTTAGAGTTATATCTTCTAAATTGCCTATTGGCGTTGCAACTATGTATAATTCTCCTTGCATATTTTATTACTCCTTTTATAAATTTTTTGGCATACACGTAGCTCCCTACATATATGAACATTTATATTTGTATATATTTTATTTCTTACTATATATTCTTAGTATTTCATCAGTGTACTCTCCGTTTTGATTATATACATATAATGGTTTTTCTATTTTTAAAAATGGCTTAGCATTTTTTATTGCTTTTATTAATAGTAAGTTTGCCTCCTTACCTTCTTTGGGATATACAAATTTTATTTGTTTTGGTTCAATTTTATATTTTCTTAAAAGTTCTATGATGTCTACTAATCTATCTGGCCTATGTACCATATATAAACTGCCTTTATCTTTTAATAATTTGTTTGATACTCTAATGAAATCTTCTAGGGATGCTTCTGTTTCGTGTCTTGATATTAATTTTTTATTGTTTTCATTTGTAATTCCTGTTCCTACTTTTTTGTATGGTGGATTAGTTACTACTGCATCAAATGTATTCATTTGTACTTTATCTTGTAAGTCTTTTATGTTTGAATTTATTACTTCAATGGTATTTTCTAAATTATTTAACTCTATACTTCTTTTTGCCATTTCATATACCTCTTCTTGAATTTCTACACCTATTATTTTTGATGGGTTTATCTTTTTACTTAATAAGATTGCAATAATTCCTGTTCCTGTTCCTAAATCTACTATTTTACTTCTTTCTTCTATTTCTTTGGCAAAGTCTGTTAGTAATATGCTGTCTATCCCAAAACAAAATCCATCTCTATTTTGAATTATTTTTAATCCCTCATATTCTAAATCATCTATTCTTTCATTTTCTAATAAATCTATCATATTTCCTCACTTTTTTCCTTTTTCTTTCATATTATATATTAAATTTATATTTTTGCAAAGAGGGGTTTTGTGTATGGGCATTTTTAGATGTAATAAATATAATAATTTTAAAAATAATCATTCTTTAAATTGTTGCAAAAGTTATCCACAAAATAATTGTTTCAATAATCTTAACTCTTACGGAAATAAAGGTAATTTTAATTTTTCTCAAAAAAAAGAGAACACTATATGTTCTCTTCGTGAAGTAGAATGTTTTTTATGCAACTGCCAAAAGGCTCTTAAATGTTTTAAGTTTTACTGCTTTTTTAAGTAATTGTTTCACGTTTAACAAATGTATCTTTTAGGCTTATCTCATTATCTTTAAAGCTTTCTTCATTATTTCCTTCTATTAATATTTTTACTGCTTCTACTTCGTTTAATTCTGTTAATGTATTTACAATTGAATATACTGTTCTACTTTCTGCTTCTGCTCCTCCTTTATGGTTTTCTATAAATTCTTTGGATAGGTCAATATATACTGTTCCATTTTTTATTTCAACTTTATTTATTTTTGTTCCATCTGGTATTACTTTTTCTAAACTATCATTTTTAGGACCTTCTATTAGTAGTTTTAGTAATGTATTATATGGATCTTTTGTTAGTTCTTTTACATCTACTCTTCTTGCTTCTGGTACTAATGTATTTGTATCTTTTTGATTAAAGTATAGGGATACAACAGTTTGCCTTAATCCTGCTACATCAATTTCTTCTTCTGGTATATACTCTATTATTTGATTTTCTTGATTGTTTTCCTTGGATTTACCATATACATACCATCCGTACTAGTCCTAAAATAATTATTACTACTATCAATATGATTACTATCTTCTTGTTTTTCATAAGATTCTCCTCTCTCTTTTCTTTTTGTTTAATCTTATGATAGACAAGTTTAGTTTAGAACAAAAATGATTATATATTTTTTATTGCTATTCCTTATTGTCTTAAGTTATCCACATTTTATTTTTTCATTTATTTCTCACTATTTTATTTTTGTTTATTTCAATTTACCATTAATATGTTTTGTTTCTTTTATTTCCTATATCCGTAAGTTTTTTGCAATTGACAAATTTCTTTTTTAAGTATACAATATATGTTGATTTAATCTTTTTCTATAAAAGAGAAAGGAGTTAATTTTATGGATAATTTACTACATATTGGATTAGATGTTGGTTCTACTACTGTTAAAGTTGTAGTAATGGACGATAATTTAAATACTATTTTTATGTCTTATAGAAGACATTTTTCAGATACAAAAAATACTGTTTGTGATGTTTTAAATGAGCTTACTTTGAAATATCCAGATAATACTTTTACTGTTGCTCTTACGGGTTCAGGTGCTATGAGTGCTTCTAAGTTTTTAGATCTTCCTTTCATTCAAGAAGTTGTTGCCTGTAAAAGGGCTGTTGAAAAATATATTCCTGAAACAGATGTTGTTATTGAACTTGGTGGCGAGGATGCTAAGATTATTTATTTTGATAAATCTATTGAGCAACGTATGAATGGTACTTGTGCAGGTGGTACTGGTGCTTTTATAGACCAAATGGCTAGTTTATTAAATACTGATACAGATGGTTTAAATGAGCTTGCAAAAAATTATAATACTATTTACCCTATTGCTTCTCGTTGTGGTGTTTTTGCTAAAACTGATATTCAACCTCTTTTAAATGAGGGAGCCGCGAAAGAAGATATTGCTGCTTCTATTTTTCAAGCAGTTGTTAATCAAACTATTAGTGGACTTGCTTGTGGTAGACCTATTCGTGGTAATGTTGCATTTTTAGGTGGACCTCTTAACTATCTTGGTGAATTAAGAAACAGGTTTATTGAGACTTTACACTTGACTAAAGAATCTACCATTATTCCTGATGAAGCTCATTTGCTAGTTGCAAAAGGAGCCTGTCTTGATTCTATTTCTACAACACCTATTTCCGTAGAGAAATTGAAAAGTAAGATAGAAGTTTTAAGAAATTCTCATGACGATACTACCATTCCTTTAAAACCATTATTCAGTATTAATGCTGAATACGATGAGTTTAAGAAAAGACACGATAATGATAAGGTTTCAAAATCTGAACTTTCTTCTTATTCAGGTGACTGTTTTATTGGTATTGATGCTGGTTCTACTACAACGAAACTTGTAGTAATTGATAGAGATTCTAATTTGTTATATTCATTATATGGAAGTAATGAGGGAAATCCTTTAAATAGTGTTATTAAAATGTTAAAAGAATTATATTCTGTTTTCCCTAAGGATGTAAATATTAGATATAGTGGTGTTACAGGTTATGGTGAAAAGCTTATTCAAACTGCTTTAAATGTAGACCTAAATGAGATTGAAACTATTGCACATTATACTGCAGCAAAGAAGTTTATGCCAAATGTTACAAGTATTGTTGACATTGGTGGACAAGATATGAAGTATATTAAGATTAAAAATGGTATTATTGATAATATTATGCTTAATGAGGCTTGTTCTTCTGGTTGTGGTTCTTTTATTGAGACTTTTGCAAAGAGCTTGAACCTTTCTGTTAGTGAGTTTGTAGAAGAAGCACTAAAATCTAGACATCCTGTTGACCTTGGTTCTAGATGTACTGTTTTTATGAATTCAAAGATTAAACAAGCTCAAAAAGAAGGATATTCTGTTGGAGATATTTCGGCTGGTCTTTCTTATTCTGTTATCAAAAATGCTATTCAAAAAGTTATGAAGGTTAGGGATACTAAGACTTTAGGTGATTATATTGTTGTTCAAGGTGGTACTTTTTATAACGATGCTGTTCTTCGTGCATTTGAATTAATTGTTGGAAAAAATGTGGTTCGCCCTGATATTTCTGGACTTATGGGTGCTTATGGTGTTGCACTTTTAGCGAAAGAACAATTTGAGGCTAATTTTGATATTGAATATCATTCTAGAATTTTAAAGGCTGAGGAACTTGATAAATTAGAAATTGCAGTTACTCACACAAGATGTAATGGATGTGAAAATCATTGTTTACTTACTATTAATAAGTTTAGTAATGGTAAAAAACATATTTCTGGTAATCGTTGTGAACGTGGTGCTGGTATTGTTTCTACTAATAATGATTTGCCAAACTTGGTAAAGTATAAGTTTGATAGAATCTTTGGATATACTCCTCTAGAAGAAAAAGATGCTCCTCGTGGAACTATCGGTATCCCTAGGGTTCTTAACATGTATGAGGATTATCCTTTCTGGTTTACTTTCTTTACTTCTTTAGGATTTAGGGTTGTTCTTTCTGAAAAGAGTAATAGAAAGACTTATGAAAAGGGTATGGAATCTATGCCTTCTGAATCTGTATGCTATCCTGCAAAACTTGCACATGGCCATATTAAGAGTTTATTGGATTCTGGAATTACTACTATATTTTACCCTTGTATTCCATATTCAAGAAAGGAATATGAAAAAGCAGATAATCATTATAATTGCCCAATTGTAATTTCATATTCTGAAGTGCTTAAGAATAATATTGAAGAATTAAAAGATAAAAATATTAAATTTTTGAATCCTTTCTTACCTCTTAATGCAAAAAATCTTACAAAAAGGATTTTGGAATTAGGCGAGTTTAAGGAATATAATTTTAGTAAAAAAGAATTATTAGAAGCTGCTTCTAAAGCTGAAGCAGAATATCAAAATGCACGAAATGATATTCATAATAAAGGAAAAGAAGCTTTAAAATATATTGAAAAAAATAATTTAAAGGGTATTGTTTTGGCTGGTCGTCCTTATCACGTTGACCCAGAGATTAATCATGGTATTGATACTTTAATTACAAGTCTTGGTTTATGTGTTTTAACTGAAGATAGTATTGCAAATCAAACTGAAGCAAAACGTCCTCTAAGAGTTGTAGACCAATGGATGTTTCATGCAAGACTATATGCTGCTGCTGATTTCGTAGGTAAGCATGATAACTTAGAACTTATTCAACTTAATTCTTTTGGTTGTGGCGTTGATGCTGTAACTACTGATCAAGTTGAAGAGATTTTATCAAGTTTTGAAAAAATGTATACTCTAATTAAGATAGACGAAGTAAACAATTTAGGTGCTGTACGTATTCGTATTCGTTCTTTACTTGCTAGTATGGAAAAACGTTTAGCTAAGAAAAAAGTCGCTGAATGCTTACGGAAACTACGGTGTTAATAAAATTCCTTTTACTAAAGATATGAAAAATGATTACACTATTTTAGTTCCACAAATGGCACCAATTCACTTTGAACTTATAACTTCTGCTGTCGCATCTTGTGGATATAATGTAGAATTACTTAGGGATTGTACACCTCACACAATTGAAACTGGTCTTAAATATGTTAATAATGATGCTTGTTATCCATCTATCTTAACTACTGGCCAAATGATAGAGGCACTAGAGTCTGGTAAATATGACCCTAACAAAACTGCTCTTATTATGTCTCAAACTGGTGGAGGTTGTAGGGCAACAAACTATATTGGCTTTATCCGTAAGGCTTTACAGGATGCCGGTTTTGCTAATGTTCCAGTTATTTCTTTTAACTTAGTTGGTATGGAAAAGAATACTGGTTTTAAACTTACTATTCCAATGGTCGAAAAACTTATTCGTTCACTTATTTATGGTGATTTACTTCAAAAAATGCTAACTAAAAATAGAGTTTATGAAGTAAATAAAGGCGAAACACAAAAATTATTTGATAAATGGATGGCTAAGTGTAAAGAACTAGTTCAAACTACAAGTAACAAACACTTTAAACAAAGTATTTATGATATTGTAAATGATTTTGAAAAAATTGAACTTGATACAACTGTTGTTAAACCAAAAGTTGGCATTGTTGGTGAAGTATTAATTAAATATCATCCTTTTGGAAATAACTATGTTGCTGAAATTCTTGAAAAAGAAGGTGCAGAAGTAATACTTCCTGATTTCATGGGATTTGTTAAATTTATGGCTACTCATAAAATTACATTTAATAATTTATTAAAAATAAATAGAACTTCCTCAAAAATATCTAAGCTTGCTATTAATTTAATTGGTATTTTTGAAAAAGATTTAAAAATTGCTCTTGCAAATTCTAAAAAAGATTATTTACCACCTTGTGATATATGGCATCTTGAAGAAAAAGTACAGGATGTATTAAGTATTGGAAATCAAACAGGCGAAGGTTGGTTTTTAACAGCTGAGATGATCGAGTATATTGAGAATGGTATTCCAAATATTGTTTGTGTACAACCTTTTGCTTGCTTACCAAACCATGTTGTTGGTAAAGGTGTTATAAAAACAATTAGAAATAAATTCCCTGAAGCAAATATTTCTCCTGTAGATTATGACCCTGGTGCAAGTGAAGCAAATCAAACTAATAGAATTAAACTTCTTATGAGCGTTGCAAAAGATAATTTAAATTTAAAAGAAAAAGCTACCCAGAAAACTGAAGAAGAAAATAGTAATACAAAAGAGCCTACTTTAATTTAGTAGGTTCTTTTTTTATTGCTACTATTTTTTATTAATTTCTTTTTATTAATTTCTTTTTATTAATTTCTTTTTATTAATTTCTTTTCATTAATTTCTTTTTATTAATTTCTTTTCATTAATTTCTTTTCATTAATTTCTTTTCATTAATTTCTTTTCATTAATTTCTTTTCATTAATTTCTTTT
>CAOKRC010000006.1 GCA_948471035.1 uncultured Clostridium sp. | reverse complement strand
AAGCTCTATTGTGCCGAAGATACTTACGGGTTACCCTGTTGGGAAAATAGGTTGTCGCCAGGTTTTTTTATTTTATTTAAGAAACCATATTTAAGATATTAAAAATAATATTTTAAATATGGTTTCTTTACTTATTTATGTAGAAATGTTATAATAATTAATGTAGGAGGAAATAAAAAAATGAAGAATGATATGAAAGTAGAAAATGAAGAAATAGATAATATAAAAATTAGCGATAAGGATAAAAAATCAACAAGTGATTATGGTACAAGATTAGTTGGACAAAATATTAGAAAAATAGCTGATTCTGGTACAGTACAAAGATTAAATGGAGAAGTAGTAAATATTAATGTAAATAGTAAAAACCAATTAAAGCTAGCAGTTGAATTGCAAATTATAGGACCATATACGTCTAGTTCAAAACGAAAATATTCTTTAGAAATGAAAGAAGAAATAAAGGATTTAATAAGAAGATATGATGAAATATTTGAAGAAGAATATGCAAAGTATTTGGAAAATAGAGACTATGCTAAAGATTTAAATGCTAGTAAAGATGATAAAGATACAAATATTTCAAGAAATAATGGAGAAGAAAATACAACAAAACTATCAGGTGTAGACCCAGCTATTTTAGAATCTTCACAAAAGTTAAATAAATTGATAAAAAGAACAATAAAACCTGTGGAAAGAACATATGTAGATAAAATAGATGTAAAATCAATAAAGCCATTTACTGTAATAGATGGGGAGAAAAAGAGTTCATCAGGAAAAATAGGAAAACTAAAAGATAGGTATAATAATGTAGTAGAAAGTAAAAAGAAACAAAAAACAATAGATTTAGACATGAATTTTAATGTCGAGAATGAGGAAAAAGAAGATTTAGCGAAATAATTATTAAAAAGGAAAATAAAAATATGAGTAAACAAATGTGGAAATCAGGAACATTTTTATATCCATTGCCAGCAGTAATGGTAAGTTCACGGGACAATGGAAAAATCAAATATTATAACAGTAGCATGGACAGGTATATTAAACACAAATCCTGCAATGGTATATATTAGTCTTAGACCAACAAGATATTCGTATAATTTAATAAAAGAGCAAGGAGAATTTGTAATTAATCTTACAACAGAAGAATTAGCATATGCTACAGATTGGTGTGGAGTAAAATCAGGTAAAGATGTAGATAAGTTTAAAAATATGCATTTAACTAAAGAAAAAGCAAACTTTATAAAGTGCCCAATGATTAAAGAATCTCCTGTTTCTGTAGAATGTAAAGTAAAAGAAATACGTGAAATTGGAAGTCATCACATGTTTATTGCAGAAGTTTTAGCAATTAATGCAGATGAGAAATATATAAATAAAAATGGGGCATTCGATATATCAAAATGTAATTTAATAGCTTATTCAAATGGACATTATTATTCACTTGGAAAAAAGATAGGTAGATTTGGCTTCTCAGTAGAAAAAAAGAAAAAGAGAGGTAAAAAGTAAATGGAAGATTTTAGTTTTAAAGATATAAAAAGGAAAATATATGAGCAAACAAATGAGGCTATTAATTATTATGATAATTGTTCATATTTAAGAAGAAAAATAGAAGAAAATATGAGATCATATAACATAATAAAAATGGACCCAAATCGTAAGAAAAAGAAAGTAAGACCTAAAATAAATGAAAATGTAAAATATAATAGTATAATAAAATTTGATCCAGAGCATAAGAAGAATAAAGGATTAAAACCAAAAATAAAAGAAAATAATAACCAAGATAAAAGCAAGGAATTCACACAAAAACAAAGCGATGATGAATTAATATTATAAAAATCACGAAATTACAAAAAAATCCTTATAAATATTGACAGAACATAGTATTTGTGATAAACTATGTGAGCATATGCAAAAAGGCATATGCTCACATAGTTTTATAAAGTAAGGAAAGAGATTACGGAGGTGTATTTAACATGGCTGCAAAAGGACCAAGAGAACATATCACATTAGAATGTACAGAATGTAAAAGAAGAAATTATATGACAGAAAAAAACAAGAGAAACAATACAGATAGATTAGAAATCGTAAAGTATTGTAAATTCTGTAAAAAACGTACAACACATAAAGAAACAAAATAAACCTATTTTTAGGAGGTTAAAATGGCAAAAGAAGTAAAAAATAAAAAAGAAAGTAATAGACATTTTTTTAAGGATTTTAAGGCAGAACTAAAAAAAGTTATTTGGCCAACACCAAAACAAGTAGCAAATAATACAACAGCAGTTATTACAATTGTTTTAATTACAGCCATTATAGTTTTTGTATTGGACTTAGCTTTTGAAAAATTAAATACACATGGAATTGATAGATTAAAAAGTATTGTTAGTACAGATGAAACTAATAATATAGGTAATAGTATATCTAATGAAATAACAAATAATACCATTGTAAATAATGAAGTAGATACAAATATAGTACAATAATAAAATAATACTATTTCTAACAATAATCTTAAAATGTTTAAATAAAGGAGGCTACTTAAAATGTCTCAAATTGAAGAAAAAGAACCAAGATGGTATGTTGTACATACATATTCTGGGTATGAAAATAAAGTTAAAACAGACTTAGAAAAAACAATAAAAAATAGAGAATTAGAAGATTTTTTCTTTGATATTGTTGTTCCAATGGAGGAGCAAATAGAAATTAAAGATGGAAAAAGAAAAACAAATCTAAAAAAAGTTTTTCCAGGTTATGTTTTAATTAAAATGATAGTAACAGAAGAATCATGGTATATAGTAAGAAATACAAGGGGAGTAACTGGATTTGTTGGTTCAGGTGCGGATCCAATACCATTAACAGATGAAGAAATAAGAAATATGGGCTTTGAAGAAACAGGTATAAATGTAGATTATGAAGTAAATGATTCAGTAAAAATTATGAATGGACCATTAGCAGATTTCATAGGAGTAGTACAAGAAATAAATAAAGAAAAACATAAAGTGAAAGTACTAGTGTCTATGTTTGGAAGGGAAACCCCAGTAGATTTAGAGTTTTCTCAAGTACAAAAGCTTGTTTAAAATAAAAAACATATAAATTCAATTGAAGGTAGGTGAAAAAAATGGCAGAGAAAGAAATTTCAAATGTAATTAAATTACAAATAGAAGCAGGAAAGGCAACTCCAGCTCCACCAGTAGGACCTGCACTTGGTTCAAGTGGTGTAAATATTATGCAGTTTGTTAAAGAATTTAATGATAGAACAGCAAACCAACCAGGTATGATAATACCAGTTGTAATTACTGTTTACAAAGATAAATCTTTTGAATTTATTACAAAAGTTCCACCAGTTGCAGTGTTAATCAAAAAAGCATTAAAAATAGAAAAAGGTTCAGGAAAACCAAATAAAGACAAAGTTGCAACAATTACAATGGAACAAGTAAGACAAATAGCAGAACAAAAAATGGAAGATTTAAATGCTGCATCAATTGAAACAGCAATGAGTATGGTAAAAGGTACAGCTCGTTCTATGGGTGTTGTTGTAGCAGAATAATAAATTCAAATGAAAAGCTTCGCATTACTTTGTTAATCTTCATAAAAATGTTTTTGATGTACAAACGTACAATCTAAAACATTTTTATGAAGATTGCCTAGTACTACTTGCTTTTGATTTGAATTAAGTATTATAGTTAATGAATTAAAATAAAAATTGGGAGAGGATAACTCGTTTGTACCAAAGGAGGATTTAAATGAAACAAGGAAAAAGATATGAAGAAGCTTCTAAATTAGTAGATTCTACTAAGGTTTATGAAGCAAAAGAAGCTATGGAAATAATTGATAAATTTCCAAAAGCAAAGTTTGATGAAACAGTTGAACTACATGTTAAATTAGGAGTAGATTCTAAACATGCAGACCAACAAGTTAGAGGTACAGTAGTACTTCCAAATGGAACAGGAAAAACATTAAGAGTTTTAGTTTTTGCAAAAGGTGATAAAGCAAAAGAAGCAGAAGCTGCAGGAGCAGATTTTGTTGGTGCTGAAGAACTAATACCAAAAATTGAAAAAGAAAACTGGTTTGAATATGATGTTATAGTTGCAACTCCAGATATGATGGGTGTTGTTGGTAGACTTGGTAAAGTATTAGGACCAAAAGGATTAATGCCTAACCCAAAATCAGGAACAGTTACAATGGATGTTACAAAAGCAATTAGTGAAATTAAATCAGGTAAAGTTGAATATCGTTTAGATAAAACAAACATTATTCACTTAGGATTTGGAAAAGTATCATTTGGAGCTGAAAAATTATTACAAAATTACGAAACAGTAATTGAAGCGATAATTAAAGCAAAACCAGCTGCTTCAAAAGGTCAATATATTAAAAGTGTTGCAGTAACAACTACAATGGGACCAAGCATATATATAAACCAAAAATAAGAAATAAATAGCCAAAGACAGTAGGCATAGTTTATAAGTCCTACCGAGGTATATAAGTTTTGAGCGGGATAACCACTCATAATATGCCTCAGTATGGATATTATGGGTGGTTTTTAATTTTAAAGATATATAGAATTTCGGGGGAGGTGAATAACCAAATGGCAAACGAGAAAATTATTAAACAAAAAGATGAAGAAGTAAAAGCATTAGCTACTACTATAAAAGAAGCAAAGCTTGTACTTTTAACAGACTACAGAGGAATTAATGTTACAGATGTAACAGATTTAAGAAAAACATTAAGAGAAGCAAATTCAGAATATAAAGTAATAAAAAATAATATAACAAGAAGAGCAATAAAAGAATGTGGATTAGAAGGGCTTGATGAAGCACTAGTTGGACCAACAGCAGTTATATTAGGAAAAGATGATTACTTAGAGCCAGCAAAGGCTATATATGAATTTACAAAGAAAAATGAATTTTATAAAATTAAAGGTGGTATAGTTGAAGGTAAAGTAATGACAACTGAAGAAATTATTACGCTTGCAAAACTACCATCAAAAGAAACATTACTATCAATGCTTGCTGGTGCATTACTTGGAAATATTTCAAAATTTGCAGTTGCACTTGATCAAGTACGTGTTCAAAAAGAAGCACAAGCATAGAAAAACAAATGAAAGAAAATTGTAAAATTAATTTTACGAAAAAAATAATAAGAGTAGTGAACTTAACTCACTAAATATTAAAAATAGAAGTTGAAGTAAAAATTATAAATTTGGACAATCAAACATTCAATACCAAACTTCAAACTTCAAAAATAGGAGGAAATAAAATGAGTAAAGAAGAAATGATTGAAGAAATCAAAAAAATGACAGTTGTTGAATTAGCTGATTTAGTTAAAGCTATAGAAGAAGAATTTGGAGTATCAGCAGTAGCTGCTGCTGCACCAGTAGCAGGAGGAGCTGTAGCGGGAGCTGCAACAGAAGAAAAATCTTCATTTAATGTAGTATTAAAGGATGCTGGAGCAAATAAAATTCAAGTAATCAAAGTAGTTAGAGATGCTACAGGATTAGGATTAAAAGAAGCAAAAGAATTAGTAGACGGAGCACCAAAAACAATAAAAGAAGGAGCTTCTAAAGAAGAAGCTGAAGACTTAAAAGCTAAATTTACAGAAGTTGGAGCAGTTGTTGAACTTGCTTAAGTTAAAATATAATTTAACGAAATATTCAAAAAACACAGAGTTTTGCGCTGTGTTTTTTGAACTTATCATAAGCTAAAAATAGAAAACTCTGCATTACACAATTTTGCTAAGGTCTACTTCAAGACCATCAGTAGCAGATAAAATAACAAATATCTTTATTATCTTTTTAAATAATCTAAAACTTCTTCATCACTTATATTAAGCACTTTAATAATCTTCTTTAAAGTACTAACCGTGGTTTTTTCTTCGTTATATTCTAATCTTTGTAAATGACGCCAACTTATATCTAGTTTTTCAGCAAGTTCTTCTTGTGTAAGATGATTTTTTATTCTGTTTTCACGTAACATAATGACCTCCTTTTATACTACTAGACAATTATGTCATAATCAAATATATAAAAGTATGATAAAAATGTCATAAATATAAATTAATATATTATTATTTATTAAGAAACTATAAATAAATAATTTACAAATACTAAACTTTATATTATAATATGAATAATTTAAAATTAATTTCATAAAGTAAGTTTTATCAAAAAATTATCAAAAGAACATTTTTAAGGAAAAAGAATTTTAAACAAATTAGTTAGTTCAAGCAAATTATATACAAAATTTATAATCATAAAGGTTAAATTTTAATATCTAAACATATTTCCAAATAAAATTTTAAGATAATAATATATAAAGCGGAGGTGAAGAATGTCTAACTTGCTTTTTTGTAAATTGTTTTAAGAATATTGTCAATTATATTTATTTTAGAGATATAATATGATAAAATATAGGAGGAAATATAAATGAGCAAAAATTCGGGGAAAGTAAACGAAGAAATATTTGAAAGTATATTGTTAGATAAAGATATAGATTTAACTATGCAAGATAGATCTTTAAAAAATGATATTGTTTTTAAAGTATTTTTTGGTAAGAAAGGAAATGAAAAATATTTAATATCATTTTTAGAGGCATTATTGAATATAAAAATTGAAAAAGTAGAGATAATACCAGAAGCAAGTTTAGATTTTTTAAGTACAGAAGATAAATGGGGAAGATTAGATATTAAAGCGACAATAAATGATAAAGAGATAATCAATATTGAAATGCAATTAGAAAATGAACATGATATGAAAAAAAGGACTATATTTTATGGTAGTAGATTAGTAGTAGAACAATTAACTAAAAGAGACCAATATAAGGAATTAAAACCAGTAATATTAATAAATATATTAAACTTTAATTTATTAGACTTACCAGAATATCATACAGAAACAGTGATAGTGACTAAACAAAATAGGGATTATGAGGTAATTACAGATATTAAGTATCACTTTATAGAGTTACCTAAATTTAGAAAAGCAAAGCCTAGATTAAGTAATATATTAGAATGTTGGCTAGCGTTAATAGATAGTAAGGATGGGGGATTGATAGAAATGGCAAAGGAGAAAGAACCAATAATAAGAGAAGCTAAGAAAGAATTGGAAGAAATATTAACAAGTAAACAATTAAGAGCTATACTTAACTTTAGAGAAGATGCTTTAAGAGAAGAAGCATCTCGTAAAGGAATGGCGATGAAAAGGGGAGAAGAGATTGGAAAAAAGATTGGAAAAGAGATTGGAAAGCAAGAAGGGATAGAGCAAGGAAGGAATGAAGAAAAAGAAAAAATTGCTAAGGAGATGTTGAAAGATAAAGTCAATATAGAAACAATAATAAAGTATACAGGTTTAGCAAAAGAAGAAATAGAAAGATTAAGTAGTATTGATTAGTGCGTAAAAATTATAAAAACAGAAGAAAAACGAAGAAAATAAAAGAAAAACTTTAAAATGATACCAATTAATTGAATCAATAAATAAAAGGGAAAAAATCAACAATGTAAGAACAAAATCAAAAAAAAACAACTTTGAAAGGCTGGAAAATATATGTTATAATTACAAAAGATGGTGCATTATTCTAGTGATAATCTCTATTACGAGGGTGGGGCTAAAAATCCACTAAAGGGCATATCGATGAAGTTTCTTGTCTGTGCGCAAAACGCCCAGTTATGTGTGCTTTCAGGGAGTAAAGATGTTAGGGAAATATGTAATGGCATACATAGTATTCCCCTATCATCGCGGAGGCTTAATCAGTTTTTTAATATAATCAAAAATTGACTTATTATCTTTGCTCGGTTGCAAAGAATAGTATTCAAATTATATGAAAACAGTTTAAGTATAACCTATATAAAGTGCCAAGACACAATATATAGAGTAGCCTGTCTCGAGTGATAAATTTGGGATTAGTTAACAAGGTTTTGTTATTAAAATAGCTAATTAATAATGAAATTATAACTATGAAATTATTATTGCAAAAAAGACTAGTAATAGAAGGATATCTCAAGGAAAACTTCTAGAATGTTTGCATATAAATGCGAGAAAGTCTAAGGATTAAGGTGTAGATTTAAGTGGTTGTCTGGTATTCTTTTAGTAATAAAAGAATATTTTCTTTAAATGGAAACAGCTAAGTAGTAATGCTTAGTAGAAAATAGAGAAATTCAACTAGACCTATACTACAAAGTTTACTTAGACTTTTACCATCAAAACTATTTTGTAGTTTATAAGGAATATTAGACTTAAAATAGAAATATGAAAATTTAATATAAATATTAAAATATATTTATATTACTATAAAATTATTGAAACTATTAAATAGAAGCGAATGTAAAATAAGATAGTTAAAATTAACAAAGATAATTATTAATTTAAAAGAGATAGGTGGAAAAATTGAAACAAAAAAATAGTAAGAAAAATAACGAAAATATTAAATGGTTTATAGAAGTCTTCATTATAACATTTATATTATCGCTATTTTTTTCATACATATCTACTATAGCATTAAATGATATACCAATGGTTCCAGCAATAATAATACTTTTAGCCGTTATTTTTGTAGGTATCATTTTTGATATAATAGGAGTTGCAGTAACAGTTGCTGGTGAAGAAGAATTTCATGCAAAAGCAACAAAGAAAATTCCAGGGGCAAAAGTAGCAGTAAAATTAATTAGAAGCTCAGCAAAAGTAGCAAATATTTGTGCAGATGTTATTGGAGATATTTGTGGGGTATTAAGTGGTGCTATTAGTGCTATTGTAGCAATGAAGATAGCAAATTCATATGAATTATCATTTCCAGTACAATTTTTAATAAGTGCATTAGTTGCATCTTTAACTGTAGGAGGAAAAGCCTTAGGAAAAGGATTTGCAGGAAAGAATAGTGGAAAAATAGTGTGGCTTGTATCTAAAGTATTAAAGCCGTTTTATGGTAATGAGAATTAAAGGGTAGTAGTATAAAAGAGCATTTTACGATGCCATTTTGTAGTTAAATATTTAATGGGTGGAGAAAACTTTTCCACCCATTAAATATTTAAACTATTTTTATTTACTAATTTGAATCATTTTTTTTAAAATCAAATATAATTGCATCTTGGTTATCAAATAGAAACTTTGAATCAGTATTATCTGATTTTATTGGATCTATATCACCCTGTGAATCTGTTATATAGTCTTGTTTTGTTAAATCCATTTTTTTCTTTTTTAAAGAAGATTCATCTTCTGTGATACCACTTGTAAATTTAGTAAAATCATATTTTTTAGCAACATGTGGCTCTTTATATTTTGCTTCTAAGAAATCTACTTTACCATCACCATAATTATTTTTACCCTTTAAATCTTTAATAATGTAAGCACAATCTTTAAATTTTAGTGCTTGTAATTTTCCAGATGCAATATTTTCTTTCCAATCCCACTTTGGAGTACCTAATTTAGAGTCATATGCGACTTTAGAAGTATCATATGTTGAAGTAAATTTCCACTCTCTATGGTCACCAAATTCTTTTTGCCATATTTCACTTTCTTCACGTGTTATACCACCAAAAACAAGTTTAGTTGTACAGTTAGACATTATATTATCTCTATATTTTGATTGCCCTCTAAATCCAAGTTGTGTTAAGTTTTGTGCAGATATAATTGTTCCTA
The DNA here is from genome assembly GCA_948471035.1 of uncultured Clostridium sp. Classification (GTDB taxonomy): domain Bacteria; phylum Bacillota; class Clostridia; order TANB77; family CAG-508; genus RGIG8482. Next base: position 47,203 of record CAOKRC010000006.1, on the reverse strand, counting down.
CATGGTATTTTCTATATATTGTATATAAAGCTTCTGTTGCAGGACAAATATATTCTGGGAAGTCATCTATATATAAGAAATGAGGAATTCTTGTATTTTCATTTCCAGGACGTCTTAGCACTGAAAACTGCATAAGTAATATAAAGAATAATCCAAATGCAAGGTGTGCTGTTGCACCTAAATCTCCTCTTCTTGTACATACAAATGTTACTTCTCCATCCATAAGCATTTTATCAAAATCTAAATTATTTACTCTATTACATAGAATATTTCTTACATTACCAATACGTAATAAGTTATCAAGTTGAGTAATTGCTGAATATACAAAACGTTCAGTATCTGTTCTATTACTATCTTTATAGAAATGTTTTTTGAAATATCCAATTTGTAAAGCAAATTTTTCAGCAAGTTCTGGATTTTGTTCCATTTTTTTACACATATCTTCAACTAAGTCAAAATCATTTAACATTTTAAGCATATCTTCAAGAGTTGGTAAATCTCCATTATGAAGTATTGGATACATTACTTTTAATAATATAGACAAGTTCTCAACTGCTTGTATTGAAGAATTTATCATAAATGATTCTTCTTCACCAACTTGATTTTGGTTATACATTCCTTTTAATACGGTTGAAACAGCAATAGCTGTTAATGATGGGTCATCATATATAAATGGGTTTAAACCAGGTGAACGAGAATCATTTGGGTCTATCAAATTATATGGTATATTAAAATTCTGGGCTACTTCAACCATGTGATTTGTCGATTCTATATCTGGTGATATGTGAGTAAGTCCTAAAGTTCTATATATAATTCCTCTTGAACTTTTGTCATTATAAATCATTTTATTCATATAAGCTTTATATAAGCTTTCTTTTCCAGCAGTTGGTGTTAGCATATTTAAAGAAAAGTTTTCATTTAAATAATCATTATTATAAGGACGATTTAAATGAGCTATTCCTGTTTTTAATGCAGTAAATCCCATTTCTTTTGAAATTTCTTTAAAGAAATATTTTTTTTCAATGTCTCTTGCAATCATAGGTTCAAATATCATAGAAGTTTTACCAGTACCAGAGATACCTACAATAAGTGCAGGGTCAAATCTTCTCGCTTCAGGAATTTTAGCAATATGACCTTTAATTTTATCTCTACAAAGAATATTTTCACATGTGTATGGTCCCCAACCAGTTTTTTTATCTGATAAATCTATTCCAGCATAATCGTTAATACCATCTCTAATATCTTTTGATTCATTAAGAGTTGTGAAAATCCATTTAAATAATGGATAGAACGTTATAAGTGGTAAATATAATGCAAGTGCTTGGAATGCAGGCTTTATTAAACTTGAAAATTCTGTAACAATAACACTATAATTTGGTACAGAAATTAATAACATCCATAATGCACCATTTATCCACTGTACAGCCATTGAAATTCCAACTACATATAATGCAACACAATATACATATAAAAATGTTACTTTTAATTTATATGATTTTGCAAAACTTGATGACCCTGAAAATAAAAATGCAAAAACAGGGCAAGCAAGAGCAATTGTATATGTAATTGGTCCCCAATATGAAACTCCTATTCCTGTAAAGAACAGTATAAGCATTTCTGCAATTCTATCAACCATTACATAAATAGTAGCAAGGGTTAAAATGAATGTAACAAATGTATTTCTATCTGTTCCTAACCATTTCAAAAATTTATCTATTTTCTTTAACACGTTTTTCACCGCTTTCTCATAAAATCCTACAATATATATTATCCTATAAAATCGTGAAAAAAACAAGAGTATTTGAAGAAAAACTACGGAAAATTGCAAATATGTATGAGCTTTTATAACAAAAATTATAATTCATAATGTAGGGGTAGGCCCTGTGTCTACCCTATTTCATAGAATAATCTAAAATAAATTGCATAAAACAAAATGTCTTATGCGAATATAAACATAGAAAAATTTTGTTATTAAGATAATTCTTCGAAGCAGGGCAGACACGAGGACTGCCCCTACACCTTTTAGAGAAAGCCTTTGTAGAAATATTAATAAAAAAGCATTATATAGCAAATCACAATAAAATTAACTTAGAGAAAAACTTGCAATTTATGTTAATTTAATGTATAATAACGTATGGAATTTAAGTAAATTATTTCCTTTTTACTAAATAGAAAGAGGAAATAATATCCTCTTTCTAAGCAACTATCAACCATTAGACGCAAGAACAAGGAGGATAAAAATGTTAAGTCTAATTATAGTAGCATCAATTGTATTTAGAATAGTTTACTGCATTAAGCGGAAAAAAGAAATATTAGCAAGTGAAGTATTCGTTGGTATTGTGGTAGTACTTATGCTAATTGAAGGTGCTATATTAGTATGCTTTTCTAGCTGTATGGAAACCATAAAAAGGATACCAAAATATCAAGAAGAAAATCAGGTAATAGAAGCTCAAATGAAAGAATTAAAGGATGATTTTACTAATCAGATTTTAGAAAATCCTGAACAGTCCAAAGAAAATCTTGAATATATGTTTGAAGTATATACTACTGCATATGAGGAATTGAAAGATGAGTTTGAGGCTAATAACAGATTCATAAATGAAAATAGTCAGTTGAATCTTTCGGTATTTAAATACTTGCTTTACTTTGGACATTAATTAGACTACAAAAAAGAATACTGTAATCTTTAAATAGGGATTGCAGTATTTTTCGTTATATAGCAAAAATTAATTTTTGATTATAAAGTAGTGAAATTGTAATACACAAATTAAATTTTTAAATATTTTCGTAATGTGACCACATAGAAATTATTTTTATAACTTGTTCTTGTTCATATACTTGATATACTAACCTATGTTGTATATTTAATCTTCTTGAATATGCACCGTTCTAAATCTCCCAATAATTTTTCAAAAGGTGGTGGTGTTTGATATGGATTATTTTTTATTACTTCAATTAAACTTTTAGCTTTTTTGTTTATTATACTCTGTTTTATTTTTTCAATATCTTTTACTGCTTTTTTTGTATATACTATTTTGTACATTTTCTACCATTCCACCTCATTTTCTGCAATGCAGTCCTTTAAATCTTCTTTCATTCCTTCTATTATTTTATCTTTTAGTTTTTTATTTCTTTCAATATCTAATGTGGCTATTAAGTTGTTATAATCTTCTTCACTTAATACAACAGCATTACCATTTTTGGTTGATATATTTAAAGGTTCATTATATTTTATAGTTTGTTCTAACAAATTATATATATCTTTTCTAAAACTTGTTATATTTGTATTTGTCATAGTATACACCTTCCTTTCATATATTATATTGTAACATACATTAAAACGTACGTCAACATATATGGGTAATTATTTTATAATTATAACTAATATATACAATATTATACTTATTCATATGTAGCCTTTTCTAGAAAATTTAACACAAAAGCTATTATCTAGTAATTATAATTATAAATTTTATGATATTATACAAAAAAATATTGCAAATTATGTTAATTCAATGTATAATAACGTATGGAATTTAAGTAAATTATTTCCTTTTTACTAAATAGAAAGAGGAAATAATATCCTCTTTCTAAGCAACTATCAACCATTAGACACAAGAACAAGGAGGATAAAAATGTTAAGTCTAATTATAGTAATACTAATGGTAAGAATAAAACTTTATTGCAAAAAGCGGAAGAAAAAGATAGAGGATAGTGCAATAACTACTACATATACAGTTTTACTTCTATTTTTGGAATGTGGTCTTATTATAACTACCATTATAACGGCTTTTAAGGTTAAAGAACTGCCTCAATGCCAAGAAGATAATAAGGCAATAGAAGCCCAAATGCAAGAATTAACTGATGATTTTTATTTAGCTATAGAAAATGAACAGTCAAAAGAAAATTTTGAAGAGCTATTTAAAGCATATGCTATAGAATATAGTAAATTGAAAGAAAAATTTGACGAAAACAATGAAACTATAAGAAGTAGTATAATTAATCAAAACCGTGACTTACCAATCTTAAAGTTTCTACTTTACTTTGGACATTAATTAGACTACAAAAAAGAATACTGTAATCTTTAAATAGAGATTGCAGTATTTTTTCTTTTTATAAAAGCTTTTTTATATAAAAAATCATAAAAATCACTTGAATGTTATAAGTATTATTAATATAATGTAAAAAATAAAATGAAATTGAAAGGAAAGAAATATGGCAAAAGAAAAAAGAACATATAAAAAAGAAAGCTTTATGCAAGGTGTATTTGCTATGATGTTTTCACAGGTACTAATAAAACTATTAGGACTTGTATATAAAATGTACTTAACAAATAGAGAAGGCTTTGGAGACGAAGGAAATGCAATATATAGTTCAGGATTTTATATTTATTCTTTACTTTTAACTCTCTCTTCAGTAGGTGTACCAAATGCTATATCTAAACTTGTATCAGAAAGAATAGCACTAGGAGATAATAAAGGAGCAAATAGAGTTTTTAAAATTGCATTTTGTATTTTTGGGATTTTAGGATTTATTGGAACAATGATATTATTTTTAGGAGCACACTATATTTCAAATGTAATCTTAAAAATACCAGAAGCAGAAATGACACTTGTTGCATTATCACCATCAATATTCTTTGTAGCATTAATTTGTGTTATTAGAGGATATTTTAATGGTAATGGAACACTAAAAGTAACAGCAAATTCACAAACATTAGAACAAGTATTTAAAACAGTATTTACAATATTACTAGTTGAATTAGTAGTAATAGCTACAGGAATAAATACTACTATAATGGCAGCAGGAGCAAACCTTGCAACTACAGTTGCTACAATAGGAAGCTTTATTTACTTATTCATTTTTTATAAAAATAATAGAACATTAAATGTAAATGCACCAAATGTAATAACTAAAAAAGAAAGTATATTTAGTATTGTAAAAAAGATATTATATGTTGCAGCACCAATCTCATTAAGTGCAATATTATCTTCTATAAATAAAAATATTGATTCTACAACAGTTGTAAGAGGACTTAGTAATTTTATGAGTGAAGCAGAAGCAAAAATACAATATGGAATTTTAAGCGGTAAAGTAGATACACTAACATCACTTCCATTATCATTTAACATAGCATTTGCAACTGCACTTGTTCCAGCAATTTCATTTGCAAGAGCAAAAAAAGATATGAGTACAGCAAATAAAAGAGTAGGATTTTCAATTTTAGTTACAATATTAATAGGACTTCCATGTTCTGCTGGAATGTTTGTATTTGCAGAGCAAATTTTAAAATTATTATTTCCAGCACAAGCAGCAGGAGCAGTTTTATTACAAATAAGTTCAATTGCAATAATATTTACAGTACTTGCACAAACTATAAATGGGGCACTTCAAGGTTTAGGAAAAGTAATGGTACCAGCAATTGCATTTAGTATACGGAGTTGTTGCTAAACTAATACTTAATATAGTATTAATTCCCATACCAAGTATTGGAGTAAATGGAGCAGCAATTGGCACAATTGCTTGTAATTTGATAGCATGTATTATAGGATTTGGTGTTTTAAAGAAAAATATGGATGTAAAATTTAAGGTTTCAAAATATATATTTAAACCAATAGTTGCAACACTAATCATGTCGGTATGTTCATATGCAATATATTTAGTAATTAATAGTATAATTCCAGGAAAAATTGCCACAATATTAGCAATAGGAATGGCTGTAATAATTTATGCACTTGCAGTAGTAACTTTAAAAATATTTACAAAAGAAGAAATACACATGATTCCTTATGGGCAAAAGATATATAAAGTACTTGAAAAAATTGGAATTTATAAAGAAGAAAAAATGGTTTAAAAGCCTAAACTTTTTGCCAAAATCATAATCTACTTAGAATACCTAGGGGTTAAAAGAAAAAATAAATAAAAAAAAGAGGGATTTTATATAATTTTGGCGAATAAATATAGTGTAGATGAAAAATTCTACATAAAAGAAACTTTTAGGAGGTAATTTTAATGAACAAATCAGATTTAATCGCAGCTATAGCTGCTAAAACAGGAGACACAAAAAAGAACGCTGAAGCAACAGTTAATGCTTTTGTTGACGTTGTAACAGAATCATTAGTAAAAGGAGACAAAGTACAATTAGTTGGATTTGGTTCTTTTGAAGTAAGAAAAAGAGCAGCTAGAAAAGGAAGAAACCCACAAACTAAAGAAGAAATCAAAATACCAGCATCTAAAGCTCCAGTTTTCAAAGCAGGAAAAGCTTTAAAAGATTTAGTTAACAAAAAATAAGATTTGTGAATGAATATAAAGTATGAATTCATATAAAAAATAAGATGGCTAAGCCATCTTATTTTTTATGTAGCAAATATAATATTTTAAATTGAATGTAGGGGTCGACGCCTCGTAAACCCGAGGTTTGAAAATATTCTATTTCTTTTTTTCCTTAGGTACAATAATGTCCTTTTTCTTTTCTTCTTTTGATTTAGGTTTCTGTATAGACAAATGTTTATAAACAGGAGAAATATCTAAATCTTTTCCATCTCCATTAACAATTTCTATTGGTTTTTGAGCATCATCCATATTATACACCCTCTCTTTTAATATATTTATATAGTATCATACAAAAATAAAAAGTGCAACAACTTTATTGACACTACAGTCATTTCGTGTAATAATATATGAAGATTAAAGAAGAGAAGGAACGAATATGGAGATAGAAAAAATAAAAGGAATAATAGAAGCGATTTTATTTGCATCAGGTAGAGTTGTAAAAACAAATGAACTTGTATCAGCATTAGAAGTCAATAGAAACGATATTATAACTATATTAGAAAATATGAGACAAGAATTTGAAGAGCAAAGCAGAGGAATAGAAATTATAAAAGTTGATGATGGATATCAGATGTGTACTAAAAAAGAGTATTACGAATACATTTATCCTATATTTGATAAACGTAGTAAACCTAATTTATCAAATGCAGCATTAGAATCTCTTTCAATAATTGCATATAACCCAGGAATTACAAGAGCAGAAATTGAGATGATTCGTGGAGTTAATTCAGATGCTACTATTTATAAATTATTAGAATATAATTTAATAGAAGATGCAGGTAAATTAGATGCTCCAGGAAGACCAACAACATATAGAACAACTGAAAACTTCTTAAAAATGTTTGGATATTCTAACTTAGAAGATTTACCAAAACTTCCAAAATATAAAATGGATGAAAATCAGCAAATTGTAATAGATGATATAATAGAAGAAAATAAGCAAAATGAGATTATAAATACAGAAGAAAATGATAAAAATAGCGAAAATAAAGAACAAAATAATATAGAAGAACAGGATAATAAAAACGATACTAAGGAAGAGATAATAGAGGCTCCATTGCCCGAAAGGGAAGAATAAAAATTAGAATAAAATAAATGTAGGGGCAGGCCCCGTGTCTGCTTTTTTGTAGAAGATTTGAAAGAAAAGGAGAGATATATTATGGGAAAAGAGAATGATTTTGTTAAAGAGATAACCAATATAGAAGAAGATTTTGCTAAATGGTATACAGATATTGTATTAAAAGCAGATTTAGCAGATTATACAGATACAAAAGGATGTATAGCAATTAAGCCATATGGATATGCGATATGGGAAAATATTCAAAAATATGCAGATGACAAATTTAAAAAAGCAGGGGTAAAAAATGTATATTTTCCAGTACTAATTCCAGAAAGTTTACTTGCAAAAGAAGAAGAACATATAGAAGGATTTGCACCAGAAGTTGCGTGGGTAACGATGGGAGGAGGTCAAGAATTAGACGAAAAATTATGTATTCGTCCAACTTCTGAAACAATGTTTTCTACATTATATTCAAAATGGCTTAAATCTTGGAGAGATTTACCACTTGTTTATAACCAATGGTGTAATGTACTTAGATGGGAAAAAGAAACAAGACCATTTTTACGTTCAAGAGAATTTTTATGGCAAGAAGGTCATACAATTCATGAAACAGCTGAAGAAGCAAAAAATAGAACTTTACAAATGTTAGATATATATGCAGATATCATTGAAAATTTACTAGCAATTCCAGTACTAAAAGGAAGAAAAACTGAAAAAGAAAAATTTGCGGGAGCAGATGAAACATATACAGTAGAAACTTTAATGCATGATGGAAGAGCAATTCAAGCGGGAACATCACACTATTTTGGACAAAATTTTACAAAACCATTTTGTATTAAATTCCAAAATAGAGAAGGTAAAGAAGAATTTGCATACCAAACATCTTGGGGAATTAGTACAAGATTAATTGGAGCAGTTATAATGGCACATGGAGATAATAGAGGATTAAAACTACCACCATATGTAGCACCAGTTCAAGCTGTTATTGTACCAGTTGCTATTCATAAAGAGGGAGTAAAAGAAAAAGCTGAAGAATTATATAATATTTTAAATGAAAAATATCGTATGGAAATAGATATAAGAGAAAATTATACACCTGGATATAAGTTTAATGATTGGGAAATGAGAGGGGTTCCAGTAAGAATAGAACTTGGACCACGTGATATTGAAAATGGTGTATGTATTGTAGTTAGAAGAGATAATGGAGAAAAGATAACAGTATCATTTGATGAATTATCTATAAAATTACAAGAAATATTAGATGATATTCAAAAAAACATGTATGAAGAATGTAAAAAGATTAGAGCTGATAGAACCAATATAGCGTTAAATATGGATGAATTTATCAAAAAAATTGAGGAAAATCAAGGTTATATAAAAACAATGTGGTGTGGCGATGTAGAATGTGAAAATAAAATAAAAGAATTAACAGGAGCACATTCTAGATGTATTCCATTTGAACAAGAACATATCTCTAATACGTGTGTATGTTGTGGAAAAGAAGCAAAACATATGGTATTTTGGGGAAGACAATATTAATATAAAGGTAACAACCCACAAGCATTATGCTTGCGGGTTGTTGGAACTACGGTTCAAAATTTCAGTCATTTTCTGTCTTAATTCTAAATAATTTTCTTTTGAGTAATGAGCATCGTATTTATCTCCTAATTGCTGTATCACGAAGTAATCTTCTTCTGCAATTAAGCCATCTTTATATTTACAATCAATATCATATTTAAGACATACTAATTTATATTGTTTGTAAAGATAAATATATGTAATTATAACGACCACTACTCCTACCAAGATAACAATTGTACAAAAAAGATCAAAACAAAACCAAAAACACCGCATATGTAGCTCCTCCTTATTATGTTGATATATGTATTGTATCAAATTTTTAGGAAAAGTCAAATTATGTAAGCAGGTGTAAGAAATAATTTAAATCTTTTAAAACAAAAAATTGCAATTTACAATGTAGGGGTAGGCCTTGTGTCCACACACTCTTCGAAGAATAATATAAAATAAATTTGAACCAAACAATATGTCTCTGGGCAGGCACAAGACCTGCCCTTACTTTTTAAAATTCACAATTTTTTGGAGTTCTTGGAAATGGGATTACGTCACGTATGTTCTGCATTCCTGTAATATACATTATTAATCTTTCAAAACCAAGACCAAATCCTGCGTGGTCAACACTTCCAAATCTTCTAAGGTCTAAGTACCACCAATAATCTTTTTTATCTAGTCCTAGTTCATTCATTCTTCTTTCAAGTTTTTCTAAGTTTTCTTCTCTTTGGCTTCCACCAATTATTTCTCCTATTCCAGGAGCAAGAAGGTCTGCTGCTGCAACAGTTTTACCGGTCTTTGTTTTGTTTCATATAAAATGCTTTAATATCCATTGGGTAATCTGTCACAAATACAGGTTTTTTAAATATTATTTCACTTAGATATCTTTCATGCTCTGTTTGAAGGTCGCATCCCCAAGATACAGGAAATTCAAATTTATCATTATATTTTTCTAATTCCTTTATAGCATCAGTATAAGAGATTCTTCCAAAATCAGAAGTTACAACAGTATTTAATCTTTCAAGTAAAGTTTTATCAACAAAATTATTAAAGAATTCCATTTCTTCAGGACACTTTTCTAAAACATATGAAATAACAAATTTTAACATATCTTCTGCTAAATCCATATCATCTTTTAAATCTGCAAAACAGATTTCTGGTTCAATCATCCAAAACTCTGCTGCGTGTTTTACTGTATTTGAATTTTCTGCTCTAAATGTTGGACCAAATGTATATACATTTCTAAAAGCAAATGCATAGTTCTCAACATCGAGTTGTCCACTTACTGTTAAATGAGCAGGACGTGCAAAAAAGTCTTTTGAATAATCTACATTTCCATCTTCTGTTTTTGGAATATTATTAAACTCAAAGTTAGAAACACTAAACATTTCACCTGCACCCTCTGCATCACTTGAAGTAATTATTGGTGAATGTACATATACAAAGTTTCTTTCTTGGAAAAATTTGTGTATAGCATAGCTTGCTACTGAACGTACTCTAAATACTGCATTAAAAGTATTTGTACGTGGACGAAGATGTGCAATTGTACGTAAATATTCAAAAGTATGTCTTTTCTTTTGAAGTGGATAATCAGCATCTGCTATATTATATAGTTCTATATTTTCTGCTTTTATTTCAAAGGCTTGCTTTGCATTTTCTGTTTTTACTAAATTACCAGTTACTTTTATAGAAGAACTAATACTTAATTTGCATATATCATCAAAATTAGATAAAGCGTTATCAAAAACGATTTGTACATTTTTAAAAAATGACCCATCATTAATTTCAATAAAGCCAAAAGTTTTAGAATCTCTTAAAGTTTTAACCCAACCCTCAATAGTTACTTGACTTCCTACGTATTTATCTGTATTTTTATATAAATCTCTAATTGTTAATTTATCCATATTGTAACCTCCTAAAATACTATTTTACACATTATATATAAAATCTTTCTTAAATTCAAGATTTTATACATAGTTTCTAAACTTTTTTATTTATAACCTATTGCCTTTGAAAAATGCAGAAGAAATCTTGATTTTTAAACTTACATATAGTAGAATATAAAAGTAGAAATGAGAAAGGAAATGAAGTTTATTATGAACGAATATAGAACAAATACTTGTGGGGAATTGAATATAAAAAACATAGGGGAGACAGTAAAACTTGCAGGTTGGATTTCAAAAATAAGAAATTTGGGAGGAATGACATTTATAGATTTAAGAGATGAAATTGGGATCACACAAATTGTTATACAAAACAATGAAAAAACAGAAAATATCTGTAAGGATTTAACAACAGAAACTTGTATTAAAGTAGAAGGGACTGTAGTAGAAAGAGCAAGTAAAAACGATAAAATGAAAACACGGAGAAATTGAAATAGTAGCAGATACTATTGAAATACTTGGAAAATGTAAAAATGTATTACCATTTGAACCAACTTCTGATAACTTATCAAACGTAAGAGAAGATTTGCGTTTAGAATATAGATTTTTAGAATTAAGAAATGAACATCTTCATAAAAATATCTTATTAAGATCAAACATAATGAAAACATTAAGAAATAAAATGGACGAATTAGGATTTACAGAAATTCAAACACCAATTTTAGCAAATTCTTCACCAGAAGGAGCAAGAGATTTTCTAGTTCCAAGTAGATTACATCTAGGGGAGTTTTATGCCTTACCACAAGCACCACAACAATTCAAGCAATTGTTAATGGTATCAGGATTTAATAAATATTATCAAATAGCACCATGTTTTAGAGATGAAGACCCACGTGCAGACCGTGCACCAGGAGAATTTTATCAACTAGATTTTGAAATGAGTTTTGCTACTCAAGAAGATGTATTTAAAGTATTAGAAGAGGTAGTTCCTGATGTATTTTCTAAATTTACAAACTGGAAAGTAGATAAGGGTCCATTTATGCGTATTCCATATAGGGAAGCTATGGAAAAATACGGAATTGATAAACCAGATTTAAGAAATCCATTAATTATACATGATGTAACAAAAGTGTTTGAAAATACTGAATTTAATGCTTTCAGAGGAAAAACAGTAAAAGTAATATCAATAGAAATGACAGAAGAATTACCAAGAAAATTCTTTGATAGTATGAGTGAATTTGCAGTAAATGAGCTAGGAGCAAAAGGCCTTGCATGGACTAAACTTGACAATGAAAACACATTAAATGGAGGTATTTCAAAATTCATTTCTGTTGAGCAAAAAGAAGAAATAATAAATATTGTAGGCGTTAAGAAAAATAGTGCATTATTCTTTATAGCAGATGAATTAGAGATGTCACAAAAAATAGCAGGTGGAGTAAGAATTGAACTTGGAAAAAGATTAGATTTATTAGAAAAAGATGTATATAGATTTTGTTTAATTGTAGATTTTCCTATGTATGAATATAATGAAGAAGAAGAAAAAATTGACTTTAATCATAATCCATTTTCTATGCCACAAGGGGGATCAGAAGCACTAAATACAATGAATCCATTAGAGATACTTGCATATCAATATGACCTTGTATGCAATGGATATGAAATGGCCTCAGGAGCAGTAAGAAACCATGACCCAGAATTAATGGTAAAAGCATTTGAAATAGCAGGATATAAAAGGGAAGATGTAGAAGAAAGATTTGGAGCGTTATTTAATGCATTTAAGTACCGGAACACCACCACATGCTGGGGCAGCACCAGGATTAGATAGAATGGTAATGCTTATTGCAAATGAAGAAAACCTAAGACAAGTAATAGCATTTCCTAAAAATAAAAAAGCAAGAGACTTACTTATGAGAGCACCAAGTAAAGTATCACCTGAACAACTTAGAGATGTTCATATAAAACTAGATATAGATAAATAAAGAACGATAATTAAAAGACAATGTTTAAGTTTACAAGATTTAAACATTGTCTTTTAATTATAAATTAATAATATCATTTTAGATTATATTAAAAGTTATAATAATTTTTTTAGTTGTTGTCGGGAATCTTTTTCTAAACTATAAACAGTTTCAATATCATCACGTAAATAAACAATATCTTTTTGAATTTTAGAAATAGTATTTAGAATTGTAATAATATTAGTAGAATTATTATTAACCTTTTCTTCGAGAGTGTCAAATTTAGTATCGAATTTTTTATCAAGAGCATCAATTTTGTTTTCGAGTAAATTAATTTTACCATCAAATTTTTTATCGAGAGCATCAATTTTACTATCGACCTTTTTCTCAAGAGCATCAATTTTACTATCAACCTTTTTCTCAAGAGCATCAATTTTACCATCGACCTTTTTCTCAAGAGAATCGATCTTACTATCAAATTTTTTCTCAAGGGAATCAAATTTATGGTTAAATTCATTTAGCATATTAAGAATAACAGAAAATTCTGTATTTGCCATTGGGTATCACCTCCTCTTTTTTATAAAATGTAAATCCCAATGTTCACTTCCCTTAGATAAGATAATACCATATGAAAATATAAAAGTCAACAATAAAATTCAAAAAGACAAAAAGCTATAATGTAAAACTATGAGGTAATAAATCATTTATAGAATATTCTTCTATTTCATCATTTTCTCCAAAACAAGCATAAATTTTAAAATTATCATCCACATATTGATTCATAAATTGCCTACAATAACCACAAGGAAGGCAGTTATCTAAAACAGTAGAATTTTTCCATCCACCAACAACTACAATATATGAAAATTCACGTTCTCCTTCTGATAATGCTTTAACAAATGCAGTACGTTCTGCACAAATACTTTGTATTCCATCATTTTCAATATTACAGCCAGAGTAATATTGACTTGATTTAGTAACAAGGCAAGAACCAACGTAATATTCTCTAGCACAAGCATTAAGTCTTGCTTTTTTTGCAATTTGTATTGCTTTAGTTATATCCATAAAAACCTCCATTCGAGCAATTTTATCGATTTAATGAATATTTTAATAAAAACTTAAAGATAAATTGCTCATTTCCTATAAATTTATGTTTATTATACGTACTGAAAATATGAAAGTCAATAAAAAAGAAATAAAATCTTTAAATTGATTTTTATTTGATATGTAATAAGAAAAGCAAAAAAGAGAGAAAGAAATACTATAATCACCCAATTTATGCAGTTGGCATAATATATAAACAAAGGAGGGTGATTTCTTATGGGTACATATATTATAGAGGGAGGAAAAAAGCTTTGTCGGAGAGATAGAAGTTTCTCGGTTCTAAGAATGCCTCACTCCCAATTCTTGCTGCTACTGTGCTAAATAATGGAATTACAAAACTATATAATGTTCCTAATATTCATGATACAAGAGTAATGTTAGAAATACTTAAATTTTTGGGTTGCAAAGTTAAGCGTAGTAGTGATAAAATAGTTGTTGATGCAAGAAGAATAACAAAATATGAAATACCAGAAGAACTTATGAGGAAAATGCGTTCAAGTGTAATACTTGCAGGAGCATTACTTGGAAGATTTAAAGAAGCAACATTTTCATGTCCGGGAGGATGTGACATTGGTGCAAGACCTATTGATTTACACTTAAAAGCATTTGAAAATTTAGGTATAAATATTAGCGAAAACACTGGATATATTAAATGCAAGTGTGATAAAATAGAACCTAGCAAAATACATTTTGATTTTCCAAGTGTTGGAGCAACAGAAAATGCTATTTTAGCATCATGCTTAGCAGACGGAAAAACAATTATTGTAAATGCAGCAATGGAACCAGAAATTGTTGATTTGCAAAACTTCTTAAATAAATTAGGAGCAAAAATAACAGGAGCAGGAACTAGCGAAATTATAATTCAAGGTGTGAAAGCTCTTAAAAGTTCAGGCTATAAAATAATGCCAGATAGAATTGAAGCAGGAACATTGCTTTGTGCAGGAGCGGTTACTGGGCGGAACTATTACATTAAAAAATGTAATAGTAGAACATCTAGTACCAATAATTGAAAAATTAGAGGAATGTGGTTGTAGGATTGATTATGAAAACAGTGAATTAACATTACAAGCACCAAAAAAATTAAAGGCCACTGATATAAAAACAATGCCATATCCAGGCTTTCCAACAGATATGCAAGCTATTTTTGCAAGTACTCTTACAATAGCAAAAGGCACATCTATAGTTATAGAAAATATATTCGAAAACAGATTTAAATATGCAAGTGAGTTACAAAGAATGGGAGCAAAATTTGTAATAGATGGAAGAACAGCAGTAATTAAAGGTGCAAGAAAGTTAAGCGGAACAAATGTTATGGCAGAAGACTTACGAGGAGGAGCAGCACTTGTTATTGCAGGGCTTACTGCAAAAGGAAAAACAAAAATAGAAAATATAGAGTATATTTTACGAGGTTATGAAAATTTAGATAGCAAATTAAATAAATTAGGAGCAAAGATTACGAAAGAAGTTTGACTTTAGGAAAAAGTGTGAGGTAGTTTGAAAGAAATATAAATTTCTTTTATAACTATGTATACCTTTTAGAGCGAAGCGAGAAAGGAATGAAATTTTCTATGAGGAAACAAAAGAATACAGAACTGAACTTTCTTTACATGGACGAGAAGCAAAGTAATAAAAAGAAAAAAGAAAAAACAAACTTAAAAAAGAAGAATGCTACTAAATCAAAAAAGAAAAATGAAGGGACAGACGATTTTAGTTTGTCCCCAGAAAAGAATATGTTTAATTTTGATAATGAAATAGTAATAGGAGTAACTATACCAAATGCAAATAAAAAAAATCAAGTAAAAAATAAGAATAATAAAATTACAAACAAGAAGAAAAAAAATAAAAATACAAATAATCTACAAACAAGAAAAGTAAATGACAAAAGAGAAAATATAAATACAAAAGAAAAAAACAATAATAAGCAAAATATAAAAAAGAATAGCAAAAAAAATAGGATTATAAAAGGAATAATAAAATGGACAATCTTACTTTCAGCATTAGTTGCATCGTTTATATATTTTATGATGTCACCACTATTTAACTTAACAGAAATACAAGTAAATAACAATGAAAAAATAAATACAGATACAATTATTAGTTTATCTAACCTTACAATAGGAGAGAATATATATAAGACAAGCATAAGTAAAATTAGAGAAAATATAAAACAAAATGCGTATATAGAAAATGTTCAAATAAAAAGAAAATTACCTAATAAAATACTTATAACAGTACAAGAAAGAAAAACGACATATAATTTAGAATATGTAAATAGTTTTGTATATATAAATAATCAAGGGTATATTCTAGAAATCTCACAAGATAAATTAGAAGTACCTATAATAGAAGGATATACAACAAGTGAAGAGAATATTATAGTAGGAAATAGATTAGATGATGAAGATTTAGAAAGGTTAGGAACTGTACTAAAAATTATGAAGTCTGCAGATGCACACGAAATAAGTAACTTAATCACAAAAATAAATATAAGTGATAAGCAAAATTACATTATTATTTTAGATGGAGAAAAGAAAACAGTTTATCTAGGAGATGCTTCAAATTTAAGTGAAAGAATGCCATACTTAAAAGCTATTTTAGCAGAAGAACGAGGAGTAGAAGGAGAAATTTTTATAAATGGCGATTTAAACAAAACCAATGCATATTTTAGAAGAAAAGAATAGATGTTAGAGGTTGGAAAGTAGGGGCAGGAACCGTGTCTGCCCAAGAAAAATAGAGATAAATTCAAAGTAAATCAATTCATAAAGTTAGAGGCAGACGCTCTCGTCTGCTCGCAAAAATTTAATATAGAAAGAGAGGAAGTTTAAGTGAAGAAGAAACAAATTGCAATAACATTAGGAATTATGTGTCTTATCTTAACATTTTGTATTATGGTACAATTAAATACAATAGAAGATGCAACAAATACAGCACGGAAAAAGTGATACAGAAAATGGATTACGTGATCAAGTATTAAGATGGAAAGAAAAGTATGATAGAGAATATGAAGCTTTAGAATGGGCAGAGAAAACTCTAGAAGCTGAAAGAAAAACAAGTACAAGTACAGATTCTGGGTCAATAGAAAAACAAAAGAGATTAAAAGAATTAAATACATATTTAGGATTAACAGATGTAACTGGTTCAGGTGTAATTATTACAGTACAAGATAATACATCTTCTAAATTAGTAACATCAGGAGACTTAGTACATGATGGAGATTTACGTGCAATTGTAAATGAAATAAAAAATATAGGAGCAGATGCAATAAGCATTAATGGACAAAGAATAGTACCATCCACTGTAATAAACTGTGCAGGTGCAATTGTTCAAATAAATGGAGAAGCAATAGGAGCTCCATTTGTTATTGAAGTAATAGGAAGTGATTACTTAAATAATTTATTAAGACCAGGTTCTTGGCTATATTATATGATGGAAGCTGGAATAGACGTAGACATGAAGAAAAGTGATAATATTACAATAAAAAAATATAATGGTGTATTAACAAATAAATATTTAAAAAATGCAGAGTAGGTGATGAAGTTGAAAAAAGGAAAAAATATTATGATTGTAACAATTGGTCTAATATGTTTCATTCTAACATATGTCATATTTATCCAATTTAAAACAATAGAAGAAACCAATATAACAGAAATAGAAACTATGACAGAGACAGAATTAAGAGAAAAAATAGCTTTATGGAGAGAAAGATACGAAGAGACAAATGAAAAGTTACAAGAAACTAATGAAACTATTGCAGAATATAGAAATAAAAGAGAAGCAAACCAAGAAGCAATAGAATTATTAAATAAAGAATTATTACAAGCTGAGATTTTAGCTGGAGAAACTGATGTAAAAGGAGATGGAATAGTTATAACTTTAGCTGAAAATGATGAGGCTGACGAATTAAGGTCATATATTATACTACATTTAATAAATGAATTAAATTCAGCAGGTGCGGAAGCAATTAGCATTAATGATCAAAGAATTACTAATATGAGTGATATTGTAGATATATATATAGAAGATGATGAAGGAAGTCATTACTTATTTGTAAATAAAGAGGAAAGAATAGTATCACCATATGTCGTAAAAGCAATTGGAGACCCAAAATACTTAGAGAGTGCACTTACTACAAAAACAGTAGGGTTTATTGATATGTATTCAGAATATGTAGTATCATTAGAACGACAAAATAACATTAGAATTCCAAAATATTCTGGTAAAATAGAAGTAAAATATATTGATATGGAAGGGGAAAAATAAAATGGTTTTTATAGCAATATTAATAGGATGTATTATAGGAGTACTTGCAGGAATGAATGCACCAATTATACCATATAGTATGTCAGGATATTTGGCAATTTCAATTATAGCAGCACTTGATTCTGTATTTGGAGGAATAACATCTGTACTAAAAGGAAACTTTGATTTAAAGATTTTTGTTTCAGGATTTTTTGGAAATGCAATTTTATCAATATTACTTACATATTTGGGAGAAAAGTTAAATGTAGATATTTACCTTGCTGCAATAATAGTATTTGTTGGAAGAATGTTTACAAACTTAGCTATTATACGTAGATATTATTTAGATAAATGGACGGGAAAAAAGGAAGAAAATATTAGTGATGAGAAAGAATAATTTTAAAGATAGGAGGCAGACGACATTTAGTCTGTTTCTTATTTAATTTTAAGAAAAGTAGCTATTGTTAAAGAATATATAACCTTTTTAATAAGAAATAATCTATAAAAGATGGTTTAAATTGGTAAAAAACGACAAATCCTTACGGTATCAAGCAATATAAAATATTATTACAAAACGGAGGCGAAAATATTACAAAAATATTACAAAAACTATTGACTTTTTTAGTAAAATATAATATTCTTACGTAAGAAAAATACAATAAAAAAATGGAGGAATAAGCTTTGGCAATAGGTGATATAATTGTTGGAATTGATATTGGAACATCTAAAGTATCAGCTGTTGTAGGTGAAGTTAATAATTTTAATCAAATTGAAATTATATGTTCAACTAGCAGTAGATGCGAAGGTATCAAAAAAGGAAAGATAATTAACGAAGATGAAATTGCGGAAGCGTTAGCTAAAACAATTAAGAATGCTGAAGAAGAAGCAAATTTAAAAATAAATTCTGCATATGTTACAATACCAGGTAAATATGCAACAATAGTACAAAATAGTGTTACAAAAGAGTTAAAAGATAAATATGCTGGAATTTCTGTAAGAGATGTAGGACAAGCTATAATGCAAGTAAGAGATATTGAAATACCAGATGGAAAAAATATTATAGATATTGTACCAAATGATTTTATATTAAGTGATGGAAAAACAACTAAAGAGCCAGTAGGAGAAATAAGCCAAGAATTTACACTAAATGCACAAATAATATTAGCTGATAAAGATTATATAAGACAACTTTCAGGAATATTTAAAAAAGCAGGATTAGAAATAGATGGAATTGTACCAAGTACACTTGCAGAAAGAAATTTAATATTAGATGTAAATGAATTACATGATAATGTTATGCTACTAGATATAGGAGCAGGAAATACGGATATAGGTATATTTGAAGGGGAATCATTTATTTATACAAATACAATACCTCTAGGTGGAGATAACATTACAAATGATATAGCATTAGTACTTAATATATCTTTAGAAGAAGCAGACAAATTAAAAAGACAATATGGGCTTGCATTAAAATCTTTTATTGATAATGATAATGATATAATTTTAAACACTTACAAAGGAGATACAAAAAATAAAATTATAAAAAGTTCAGAATTAATTGAAATTATTGAGGCAAGAATAGAAGAAATATTCTTACTAGTGAATAAAGATATAACAAACCAAGGTATTAAGCCTAGAATTAATAATGTAGTATTAACAGGACAAGGAATAGCGAATATAAATAAAAGTGATGTTGCAGGAAAAATTATATTAAATATACCAGTAAAAATAGCAACAGGTAGATTAATAAGTACAGTAAAGCCAACTTATCGCACATCGTATTCATTAGTAAGATATATTGCAGCAAGGCCATATGCAAAAACTGTATCAAGTAGTATTGATACAAAATCAGATACAAATATTTTTACAACAATTATGGAAAGAATAAAAGAATTTTTCTATTCATAGAAAATAGTAGGCAAATTTTTATAAAATTAATAAGTTTTTAATTTTAAAAATAAATAAAAATTATTGGGAGGAAGAAAAAATGATGGTAGATTACGAAGAAAACAATGATAAAATGATGGACGGAACAGCCACAATAAAAGTAATTGGTGTAGGAGGAGCAGGAAATAATGCTGTAAATAGAATGGTTGAATCAGGAATCAGAGGAGTAGAATTTATTTCTGTAAATACTGATAGACAAGCTCTTCAAGAATCAAAAGCTGGAACAAAAATACAAATAGGAGAAAAAATAACAAGAGGATTGGGAGCAGGAGCAAACCCTGATATAGGAGCTCAATCAGCAGAAGAAAACAAATCTGAAATAGCAGAAGTGTTACGTGGAGCAGATATGGTTTTCGTAACAGCTGGTATGGGTGGTGGAACAGGAACAGGTGCAGCACCAATAGTTGCGGCTGCTGCAAAAGAGATGGGAATTTTGACAATAGGTGTTGTTACAAAACCATTTACATTTGAAGGTAAAAAAAGATTATCACAAGCAGAACGTGGAATTGAAAGTTTAAAAGGTAAAGTTGATACATTAGTTGTAATACCAAATGATAAACTATTACAAATAATAGATAGAAAAACATCTATTGTAGATGCTTTCAAAATGGCAGATGATGTTTTAAGACAAGGTGTACAAGGTATATCAGACTTAATTGCAGTACCAGGACTTGTAAACTTAGACTTTGCAGATGTTAAAACAATCATGCTAAATACTGGTATGGCACATATGGGTATAGGTAGAGCAGCAGGAGAAAACAGAGCAGAAGATGCAGCAAAACAAGCTATACAAAGTCCATTATTAGAAACATCAATAGAAGGAGCAAGAGGAGTTATTATAAATATTACTGGTGGAGCAGAACTTGGACTACATGAAGTAAATACAGCAGCAGAATTAGTACAACGTAGTGTAGACCCAGAAGCAAATATAATATTTGGTGCAGTTATAGATGAATCTATGGGAGATGAAATCTCAATAACAGTTATAGCAACAGGATTTGAACAAGATTATCCAATATCAACAATTGGCGTAGCAGAAAAAGTAACAAAAGCATGGGATAAAAAAATAAACTCAATTCCAACGTCACAAGACAGTTCATCAAACTCAAGTGATTTAGACATACCATCATTTTTAAGAAATAAAAAGGGATTAAATAAATAAGAAATATAAAAATGCCGGGGAACATATATGGTTCCCCGGTTTTACCAGCTTGCTGGTTACAATATTAAGTTGGTATTACTAAATAAATCCAGAAGTCCACTCCCGCATGCATTGTTACCTCCTCAGGTTCTTGCCGCTGGCCACCGTGCCGTTGCCGCTGATCTGATTACCGATTTTTTTCAAAAAATTAGGTGTAAGGTTGTTCTGTTTGGGAATTTTAATCCGCATAATTTAGTCCTCCTTAAAATGTATGTTTTTACTAGTAATATTACTAGCATATCTTTAGTATAACACATATATTTAAATAATGCAATACATAATTCAAAAATTATGTAAAATTTTGAAAGAATGCCTAAATACTGTTGTGAAAAATGTATAAATATGATATATTATATCTGAATTTGGAGGATAAAAATGGAAACAGTAAAACCCTTTGTAAAGTGGGCAGGAGGAAAAGGAAATTTAATATCACAGTTAACTAATTATTACCCATTTGAATTAAAAGATGGAACAATAAATAAATATGTCGAACCATTTGTAGGTGGTGGGGCAGTTCTAATAGATATATTACAAAAGTATAATGTGAAGACAGCTTATGCGTTTGATATAAATAGAGACTTAATAAATTGCTATAATGTAATAAAGACAGATGTAGACAAATTAATAGAATGTTTAAAGGAAAAAGAAGAAAAGTATTTAGATTTAGAAATAGAAGATAGGCAAAAATACTTTTATGAAATTAGAAAAGAATATAATTCATATGAAATTGATAGCGAAAAGTTAATCGTAAAAAGAGCAACAGAGTTTATATTTTTGAATAAGACATGCTTTAATGGATTATACAGAGTAAATAAAAGTGGAGAATTTAATGTGCCTTTTGGTAGATACAAAAATCCTAGCATATGTGATACAAAGAATTTTAAAAATCTATCTAAACTATTTGAAAATGTTATATTTCAATATGGAGACTATAAAGAAAGTAATAAATACATAGATAATAAGACTTTTGTATATTTTGATCCACCATATAGACCATTATCCAGTACATCATCATTTACATCATATACAAAGGAGGATTTTGATGATAATAATCAAAAAGAACTTGCTAACTATTTTGAAGAGTTAAATTATAAAGATGCAAAACTAATGCTTAGCAATTCTAATCCTAAAAATACAAAGAGAGATGATGTATTCTTTGAAACAATATATAAAGACTTTTTTATAAATGAGATATATGCTAAAAGGATGATAAATTCAAATGCCAAAGCTAGAGGTAAAATATCAGAGTTAGTTATAACAAATTATGAGGAGAACAATAAATGTATTCAGAAAGCAAAACAGGCATTTCAGCTATAAAGTTAAATAGAAGATATAAAGAATTGGAGGAATAGGTATATGTCTAGAGATTTTGAAGAATGGTTATTAGGATTTGAAGATAGCATTGCTAGTTGGAAATATTACACTGATTTTGATAAGGCATATAGAAATGTAGGTAAAATAAAAAATGAACTTAACTTATTAACAGGACTTATAGGAAGTAAAAATATAGAGGAAGAGTTTAGAAAATTAGTGATGGAATATCCAAAAGTTTTAAGTGTTATACCGATACTAATTGCAAAAAGGGAAAATATTATTATAATAAAAGATGCAGTTAAGGACTATTATTATAATTTTAAACAAATGAATTATTCAATTGATGAATATGTAATGTTTATGAGAAAAACAGGAATATTTGATTTGTTAGAAAACCATCTTATTTCTAATGTCTTTGATTATGTTACAGGTGTTGAGGTTGGAATGGATACTAATGGAAGAAAAGGAAGAACAGGAGATGCAATGGAGGATTTAGTAGAAAGTTATCTCCTAAAATCTGGATTTGTAAGAGACTTTAATTATTTTAAAGAATATACAAAAACAGATATAATGAGTAAGTGGGGAGTCGATTTATCTCATATAGAACAAAAATTAAAAGGAAATTCACAAAATAAAAATGCAGAGAAGAGATTTGATTTTGTAGTAAAAACGGATGAGATGTTGTATGTAATAGAAACAAATTTTTATGCAGTACAAGGATCAAAATTAAATGAAACGGCTAGAAGTTACAAAATGATAGAAACAGAATTTAAGAATATGAAAGATGTAACTTTTGTATGGATTACTGATGGAAAGGGATGGAAAAGTGCAAGGCATAATTTAGAAGAAACCTTTAATGAAATGGATAATATTTACAATATTAATGATATGAAAAATGGAATAATGACAGAAATTTTTAAATAGGTAAGTTAATATAAAAATTGAGGGGGCAACTTTTGTTAGTTGTCTCTTTATTTATGAGGAGGAATAGATTTGAAATATCAACCAGAAAAATTTGAATTGGAAAAAACAACAATATGGTCTTTTAAAGAAAGAGGAAATTGGGCAACGCATAGAGGAGATTATCGAGGAAATTGTTCACCACAAGTTCCAAGAAATTTAATTCTGAAATATACAAAAGAAGGAGATATAGTATTAGATACTTTTTGTGGAAGTGGAACTACAATGATAGAAACTAAATTACTTAATAGAAAAGGAATACGGAATAGACGTAAATGTAGAAGCACTTAAAATAGCAAAAGAAAGAATTAGTTTTAAGAGTAATAATTTATATGAACCTAAATTAATAAGAGCAGATTCAACAAATTTGAAAAGTATAATACCAGATAATTATATAGATTTTATATTTGCACATCCACCATATTCTAATATTATTAAATACAGTAAAGATATAAAAGAAGATATATCAAGATTAGAATTAAATGAATTTTTGGATCAAATAACTTTGTTTTCAAAAGAATGTTTTAGAATCTTAAAGAAAGAAAAACATTGTGCAGTTTTAATTGGAGACATAAGGAAAAATAAAAATGTTATTCCATTAGGTTTTTATATCATGAATATTTTTATTCAAACTGGTTTCACATTAAAAGAAATAATTATAAAAGAACAACATAATTGTAAGATGTCAGATTATTGGAAGAATAAAAATCTTGACTTTTATTTACTTGCACATGAATATATATTTATCTTAAAAAAGTAGAATTAGTATTTTTCTGTATGAAAAATATAAAATCTTTGAGATATCTAATTGACTGCTTTAATTTTTAATAGCACCCTGGTAAAAGCCACGCTTTTAGGCAGTTATGTGAAATCGAGATATCGTTCTGATCCTGTAAAATTTATTTTGAATAAAAAATTTTAACTTTTTTTCAAAAAATGCATCATTTTATAAAATTTTCGTGTTCTTATATATAGAGGGAGGGATGCATTTGAAAAATAATAAAAATTAAAGTATTAGAGTTTTACAAAGGTAATTTAGGACAAAAGAGATATTTTATAATCTCATTTTGCATAATATTTATAAAGAAATAATTTGAAAAATAAATTTTTCAAATTATTTGCTATAATCGCTATGCCTTTGAGATTTTCTCATGTTATTCAAAAACTCAAATCGACAAATCATAATCT
Organism: uncultured Clostridium sp.; assembly: GCA_948471035.1. Lineage (GTDB taxonomy): Bacteria > Bacillota > Clostridia > TANB77 > CAG-508 > RGIG8482. The sequence goes on along the minus strand of CAOKRC010000006.1, from coordinate 22,444 downwards.
CGAGAAATTATGATAGAAGGAGTTAATTTATATGCAAATTTGATTTACAAGATTTATAATGTTACTAAAACTGATTTCCCATTAATAGCATATAATGATTTAAGTTCTTTTAAAATTTATATGAATGATGTGGGTTTGCTTAGAAATATGGCAAATTTAGACAGTAGGATTGTAATTCAAGGAGATAAATTGTTTGAGGAATTTAAAGGAGCTTTTAGTGAAAACTATGTGCTGAATATGCTAAATGCTACTTTGGACAAAGTTCCAAATTACTTTACTTTTGATAGACACGAAATTGATTTCATGATTCAATACCAAAATAGAATAATTCCTGTAGAAGTAAAAGCAAATAAGTCAACAAATAATATTAGTTTAACAAGATATAATGAAAAATACAATAATGATTTTTCTATACGATTTTCAATGAATAATTTAACTAAAGATGGAAATTTAATTAATGTTCCATTATTTATGATAGAGTATTTAGAAAAATTTATAAATTAATATAAAAGGTTATTCCAGTGTATCAAAATAACTTTTTAACAAATCCCCATATTGAGAGCATTTACCCCCCTTTACTTAAGGTGGTGTCGACTGGGGGTTCTTAAGAATCAAATTATAATATTATAGTCTGAACTGTAACAATTTTTTTAACAATAATCCAAAACATTACAATTAATTCACAATTAGAACATAAATTATAGGTAAAATATAGAGGTACAAAGGAGGGATTTAGAAATAAAGTATAAGGAAAAATTAAAGATTGAGATTATTAAATTTTAAATACAAATAAATGTAGGAGGAATGCTAGATACGATTTAAGATAGGTGAAATAACCAGATATAGAATAGTTTTGAAGTGCCAAAAGTCGAATTTTGGCACTTCTTGTCGATAAAAACTTCTTTACAAAATATAAAAATCATATTATAATATTATCATATTAATTTCTAGAAAAGTTTCAAACTTTGTTTTGGGGCATTCTAAAAAATTTAGATCTAAATTAAAATCCAAAAATTAAAAATTGAATAGATAGGAGTGTGATGTAATGCATGAAGTGTGCTAATTGTTGTAGCAAAAGATGTATTAGTATAATAACACTTATTATTGCGGTTATTATATTTATACAGACAAATTTCTTAACACTTATGATTTTTAGCTTAAAGAATAACTATATTCAAGCAAATTCAAGTGTAACTAAAGACAATATTAAAGAAAAAAATTATATAGAAACAGAAGAGGAATGGAGGTTAGTTATACCTAAGATAAATATTTCAGCAGACATTAAAGAGGGAACTTCAGGAGAAGTGATAAATAATTACATTGGACATTTTGTAGAAACATCTAAAGAAATTGGCAATATAGGACTAATTGCAGCAAGTGCAGGTTATAAAGAAAACTATTTTGAAAAATTAGCAGATTTAGTAGAAGGAGATGTAATTATTTACATTAAAGATAACTTAAAAAAAGAATATATAGTTACAACAAATGTAACAATAAAAGAAACAGATTGGTCTTATTTAAGCGAAACAGAAGATAATAGAATTACATTAATTACTGGAATACTAGAAGAACCAGAAAATAGACGTTGTGTACAAGCTGCTGAAATTAGAATTTAACAAAAGTTACAATTTAAATTATAGAACTAACTAACGTGAATGTGGTAATATATTTATTTTTAAAAGTGGAGTACGCAGAGTCCACAGAGGAGTTGAAACTTTTTAAAATAAATATATTACTACATAGAAGCGTTTTGTAGACAAAATAAGCTAAATTGTAACACAAAAACAAAAATAGAAAGGATATAGTATTTTTACTATAAAAAGGTGTAAAATATGAAAACAAAATATAAAATAAAGAATAAGATAATTACTATATTGGCAATTATTGTTACCATAATTAATATTTCAAGCATTAGTAGAGCAGTTTTAGTAGGGAAACAAGTTGAAGTTAGCATAGTTGAAGCGAGTATACCATATTCATACAATAATGAAGAAAGAAAAACTGTACTAAGATTTACAAATAATAATATGCCAGTATATGTTATGAAGAAAAATAATGACACAACTTCATTTACTGCCAACAATATTGAATTTTACAATGATACAGAAATAAAAAATATTTTAAAAAATGGATATGGTTGTAAAACATTAGATGAATTAGGAACAAATAATATAGAAGAAGCATATATTGCAACACAAGAAGCAATATATATTAAAAAAGAAGGAAGAAATATAGAATATTATGATATTGTAAAAGGAGAAGAAGAAAGAGCAAATAGAATTTTAAATTTAACAAGGAAAATACTAAAAAATGCTTCTAATGAAAAGCCTGAAACAGTAGATGTTACTAGAAATGATGCAAAATGGAAAACTTATGAAAAAGATAACAATTATAAATATAAAGAATATACTATTAAATCTCAAAATACAATTCCAGGAGATATTATAGTACAACAAGGAGAAGATGTTAGTATAATAGATAAATTAACAAATGAAACAAAAAATATGTTTAATGATGGAGATGCATTTTATTTAGTAGTACCAAAAGATAAAGAGCAAGAAATAAAAATCCAATTTAGCTATGAAAGAAAAGATGCATATTTATATATATACAAAAAAACAGACGCTTTAGAAGACCAATATCTATTAGCTGAAAAAGAGTCATTTATCTCATCAGCAATTTTTATAGAAAAGGCAGAAATAGAAAATAATATAGAAATATTAAATCAAGACCAAGAAACAAAATTACCTATTGTAGGAAATGTATTTTCTATAATTAAAGAAGATGGAAGTGTAGTAAAAAATGGTTTAGTAACAAATGCAGAAGGCAAAATTAGTATTAACTTAAGTGAAGGAAAATACTATTTAAAACAAACAAGTACAATAGATGGTTATAGTTTAAACAAAGCATTAATAGAAATTGAAGTTGGTAGTGAAGAAAGCATTAAAACAAAAATAGAAAGTATGAAACCTTCTACTGAAGAAGTTACAACTGTAAATAAAGAAATAAATATTATAGAAGAAAACAAAAATGTAACAGAAAATAATGTAACAGAAGTATCAAATATAAAAACAACAAATATAAATAAAGAAGTAATTAATGAAATAAATGAAACTAATTTGCATAATGTAAACAATTTTATAAATACTATTAATAGAAAGAATGTAACAAATTTAACAAAAGAGAATACTTATAATAATTATAAAGATGAAGTAATTACACAAAATAAGACAATAGATGGAGAAAATGTTACATTAAGTATGACAAGAAAAGACTATGTAAATTATATAGATATGGTAATGTTAAATAGTGCCAAAGTTCCAATTTTACCAGTAGCAAGTAAATAATGATCTTTTTATTACCATTCCATCTTGCTAGATGTAGGGCATTTTTATTTTTCTCTCGGGGTTCGAAAAATAAAAAGCACTTTCGTCCACGTGGAACTATTTAGAAGTGAATTGAAGTCTGCATGGCAAATAATTATAATTTTACATTTTAAGCAATGGACTACAAAAATCATAAAATGAAAGGAAAATGTAAATCAAATGATATCACAGATTTTTGTACTAATTATATTGATACTTTTAAATGCTTTTTTTGCAGCAAGTGAAATTGCATTTATTTCTTTAAATGATGCAAAAGTTGCAAAGCAAGCTAAAAATGGAGATAAAAGAGCAAAGCAAATATTGAAAATGCTTGAAAATCCAAGCAAATTTTTAGCAACTATTCAAATAGGAATTACTCTTGCAGGATTTTTATCTAGTGCATTTGCATCAGATGCATTTGCAAGTAAACTAGCACCAGTATTAAATAATATAATACCACAGATTTCAATTTCCGTTTGGCAAAGTATATCAATTATAATTATTACTATGATATTATCATTCTTTACATTAGTATTTGGAGAGCTTGTTCCTAAAAGACTTGCAATGAAAAGCTATGAAAAAATTGCATTTGCTACAATAGGAATTATAAGATTTATTTATATGTTAACAATACCATTTGTAAAACTTCTAACTGCTTCAACCAATCTAGTATCAAAACTATTTGGTGTATCTGAAAAAGATGAAGAAGTAGTAACAGAAGAAGAAATAAAAATGATGGTAGACGAGGGTGAAGAAAAAGGTTCTATTGAAGAAAATGAAAGAGAACTTATAAACAATGTATTTGAATTTAATGACACTACAGTAGCAGAAATAATGACACATAGAACAGACATATATGCACTTAGTATAGATATGAATGTTAATGACTTAATAGAAGAACTAGATGAATATAGATATTCAAGAATACCAGTATATGATGAAACAATAGACGAAATTAAAGGAATATTATACTTGAAAGACCTACTAAAATATGTAAAAGGTAAAAGAAATATGAAATTGAAAAGCATAATAAAACCAGCATATTTTGTGCCACGTTCAAAACCAATAGATGAATTATTTAAAGAATTACAAAAAAATAATAATCAAATGGCAATTATTCTAGATGAATATGGTGGAACAGCTGGACTTATTACAATGGAAGATATTTTAGAAGAATTAGTGGGAGACATATATGATGAATATGACGAAATAGAAAATGAATATGAAAAAATAGATGAAAATACTTATGTAATTAGTGGTAGTATGAATATTGATGATGTAAGTAAAATATTAGAAGTGGAAATTGAAGAGGGAGACTATGATACATTATCAGGATATTTACAAGAAAAATTAGGTAGGATACCAGAAGATAAAGAAAAACCAGTTATAGAAACTGAAAAGGTCACATATAAAATAGAAGAAAATGAAGATAAAAGAATTGTAAAAGTAAAAGCTTGTAAGAACCACAATGTTAATGAGCAATATGAAGAGGAGGAAGAATAAATATATATTTTCATTCATGTTAGTATATAATTATAGACTTACCTATAATTATATCTTACAGTTCAATCTATATTTTAGAATAGTCTACGAAACCCTACACCAAAGCCTCTTTAACATTTGATTTCAACAATATTAAAAATTTCTATCTATATTACAATAATTATGATATAATGTTTACATTGGAAAAACAAAACTAAAAGGAGAAAAGATAAAATGGAGAATGTTTTAGATTTTGTAAAAAATAACAAAATAAAAGTTTTAGTAGCTTTTTTAGTAATCGTTATAATAATTATTGGAATATACAAATTTTTAGAATCTAAAAATAAAGAATATACTTTTACAGAAGTATCTACATACAATTATTTTGTGTTAAACAAAGATTCAAAATATGGTGTTATAGATACTACAGGTAAATTTATAATAGAGCCAATATATGATAATGTAAATATACCAAATCCAGAAAAAGCAGTATTTATTTGTAGAAAAGAGGACAACCTTATAGTATTAAACGACTCAAATGAAGAAATTTTTACTGAATACGAAGAAGTAAATAGTATAGGGATAAATGGAATAGTAAGCAATATTCCATATGAAAAAACAGTGCTAAAATATAAAAAAGATGGGAAATATGGAATAATAAATTTTGATGGAAAAGAAATAACAAAGCCTATTTATGAAGAAATAAAAGGATTAGAAAACAAAGAAAGTGAGCTTTTAGTAAAATATAGTGGGAAATATGGTGTAATAAATGTAAAAGGTGCAAAATTGATTAAGCCAGAATATGATAATATTGTTGCAGATGGGTTTTATACAGATAAAAACAATTATGGTTTATCTGGATATATTCTAAGTAACAAAACTCAAGAAGGATATAAATATGGATACATAAATTATAAATATAATGAAGTATTAAATGTAGAGTATGATACTATAGAAAGAATATTAGATACTAAAAATATAGAAGATACATATTTAATTGCGTCTAAAAATGGAAAATATGGAGTTGTAAAAAACAACAAGGTATTAATAAACTATTCTTATCAAGGTATAGAGTATAATAGTGATAATTCAATGTTTGAAATAGAAAAAAATGATAAATATGGAATTATAGATTATACAGGAAATTCAATAATACCGATAGAATATACTGGTATAGAAATAAATGGTATATATATACAGGCGTTTAATGATGAAGAAAGAAAAGTTTATAATATTTTAGGAGAAGTAATTACAGACTTAAAATATGAAGCTATATTAAAAACGCAAAATGAAAATTATCAAATAACTATTAATGAAGATGGATTTTATGGTATTATTAATGCACAAAATGAGGAACTAGTAAAAAATAAATATAATTATATTGAATATCTATTTGAGGACTATTTTATAGTTTCAAATGAAAATGGAAAATTAGGTGTTATTAATTCTAAAGAAGAAGTAAAATTAGAATTAAAATATGATGTGTTACAAAAAATTGAAAATACAAATGTAATTGAAGCTAAAATATTAAAAGAAAAAAACACAGATATATATTCATCTAATTTAGAATTAGTATATAGTGTAAAAGAAGGATTTATATATAAAGAGAACGAATATTTAAAAGTTTATTCAAAAGAAGAAGATAAATATTTAGATTTTAATGGAGGAATATTAGAAGCTAAAGAAGTGTTTAAAGACAATACTTTGATATCTAGTAAAAAAGATAACAAATGGGGATTTGTAGATAGAAATGAAAACATAGTAGTAGAATACAACTATGATAAAGTTACAGAATTTAATGAATATGGATATGCTGGAATAAAACTTAATAATAAATGGGGAGTAATAGATTCTAAAGGAAATATAGTTAAAGAACCTAGTTATGAAGATATTGAAACAAATTCAAATCCAGAATTTTTAGGGGAATTTTATAAGGTATATTATGGTTATGGAGAATTTTATTATACAGATAAATAGGATGTCGGGGCTTTCATTACGAAAATTAAATATATTAATTCTTTCACGCTACTTTTAGTAAAAAATTGTAATATAACTTAATAAAAATAGAAAGGAACGTTAGTAAATGTATAAAGAATATGGAATAAGTGAAGAATTATTAAAACTTGCAGAAGAAACTGAAAATGAAGTAAAAGAAGAATTTAAAAAGATTGATAAAGTATGTGAATATAATAGTTTAAAAGTACTAAATGCATTTAGAGAATTTAATATTTCTGATATGCATTTTGGGTCTACAACAGGATATGGTTATGGAGATGTTGGAAGAGATACAATTGAGAAAGTTTTTGCAAAAGTACTAGGAGCTGAAGATTCTTTAGTGCGAGGGCAATTCATATCTGGAACACATGCACTTACAGTTGCACTATTTGCATTTTTAAGGCCAGGGGATACATTTCTTAGTATTGCAGGTAAACCATATGATACATTAGATTCTGTAATAGGAATAAAAGAAAATTCAAGTTCATTAAAATCATTTGGAATAAAATATGAACAAATAGATTTAATAGATAATGAATTTAATACAAAGGCTATTGTAGATAGAGCAAAACTTGGAAATGTAAAATTAATTGAAATACAACGTTCAAGAGGATATTCATTAAGAAATAGCATTGGAATAGAACAAGTAGAAGATATCATAAAAGAAATAAGAAAAGTAAATAAAGAAGTTATTATAATGATAGATAACTGTTACTGTGAATTTGTCCAAACAAATGAACCCTTAGAAGTTGGAGCAGATGTTATAGTAGGTTCATTAATAAAAAATTTAGGTGGAGGAATTGCACCAAATGGAGCATATATTGCAGGAAGAAAAGATTTAGTAGAACTTGCAAGCCAACGCCTAACATCTCCAGGACTAGGAAAAGAAGTAGGACCAACTTTAGGAATAAACAAACAAATATTACAAGGACTATTCTTTGCACCAAGTGTTGTAGCAAGTAGTTTAAAAACAGCAGTATTTGCAAGTAGAATTTTAGAAAAGCTAGGATATAATCCATCACCAAAATATAATGAAAAAAGAGCAGATATTGTCCAAACTATTAGTTTTGGTGAAAAAAAACCATTAATTAAGTATTGCCAAGGAATTCAAATGGGTTCACCAGTAGATTCAAATTCTATACCAGAACCATGGGACATGCCAGGATACCGGAGACCAAATAATAATGGCAGCAGGAGCATTTACACAAGGGTCTTCAATAGAATTATCATGTGATGCACCAATACGTCCACCATATGTAGCATTTATGCAAGGAGGACTTACCTACGAATATGGAAAATTAGGAGTATTAAAGGCAATTAGTAATATGGGAGATTAAAATGAAAGTTGTTATAATTGGTGGAGGACCAGCTGGAATGTTAGCAGCAATTAGCTCTGCTAAGAACGGAAATAGTGTCACTATTTTAGAAAAAATGAATATGTGTGGTAAAAAACTACTTATTACAGGAAAAGGAAGATGTAATATTACAAGTAGTTTGGATATGAGTGAATTTATTAAAAACATTCCAGGTAATGGAAGGTTTCTTTATAGTGCTTTTAATAACTTTACAAATCAAGATATTATAGATATTCTACAAAAACATGGCGTAAAAGTAAAAAATGAAAGAGGAAATAGAGTGTTTCCTTTAAGTGATAAATCTAACGATGTACTAAATGCTCTACTTGAAGAACTTGAAAACTTAAAAGTACAGATAAAAACTAATACAGAAGTAACAAAAATATTAATTGATGGAAATAAAGTTATAGGTCTTAAATATAAAAACAAAGAAGCTGTAGGAGTAGCACCCATGTCTGTACAAGAAAATGAAATAAAAGCAGATAAAATAATACTTGCAACAGGAGGAAGAAGCTATTCATCAACTGGTTCTACTGGTGATGGATATAAAATGGCAATGGAGTTAGGTCATACAATAACAAAAATTAAACCATCACTTGTACCACTTGTAGCGAAAGAAAAAGAACTATGTGTTAGTTTGCAAGGCTTAAGTTTAAGAAATGTTCAAATCAAACTTATTAATAATGAAAACAAAAAAATAATATATGAAGATTTTGGAGAAATGCTATTTACACATTTTGGAGTGTCAGGGCCAACTATACTAAGCAGTTCAGCTCACCTTTTAAGAGTAAAAAATATAGAAAATCTATTGAAACAAGATAAAATTATTTTATCAATTGACTTAAAACCAGCATTAAGTGAAGAAAAGCTAGATGCAAGAGTCTTAAAAGATTTTGAAGAATTTAAAAATAAACAATTTAAAAATAGTTTAGATAACTTACTACCTAAGAAAATGATAGAACCTATTATAGAATTATCAAAAATAAATCCAGATAAAAAGGTAAATGAAATTAGTAAAACAGAAAGGATTAAATTTGTTCATTTACTTAAAAATTTCACTGTAACAATAAAAGATTTTAGAGATATAAATGAAGCAATAATTACAGCAGGGGGAATTAATATAAAAGAAATTAATTCTTCTACAATGGAATCTAAAATCATAAAAGGTCTTTATTTTGCAGGTGAAATAATTGATGTAGATGCATATACTGGCGGATTTAACTTGCAAATTGCATATTCAACTGGGTTTACAGCAGGGATGAATTAATAAGAGTAGGACATTGTATGCCTGTTTAATATAATATGAAAGGAAAATGCTATGTTTTATACTATAAAAGAAAAGACCACTAGTCAAATTGTAGAAAAGAAATCTAAATTTATAGCAAATGTTTTTTATATAGAAACTGAGGAACAAGCGGAAAATATAATAAAACAAACAAGAAAAAAGTATTATGATGCTCGACATAATTGTTATGCTTATATTGTTTTTGATGAAAAACAAAGATTAGTAGAAAGATGTAGCGATGATGGGGAACCATCAGGAACCGCTGGTTCTCCAATGCTTGCAATTTTAAAAGGAAACAATTTATGCAATGTATTGGTAATTGTTACAAGATATTTTGGAGGTATACTTTTAGGGACAGGAGGTCTTGTAAGAGCATATACAGGAGCAACTGAAAGTGTTTTAGAAGCAACTGAGTTTTTAATGGCGCAGATAGGAGTAGAAGCAAAAGTTATATTGTCATATGATAGTGTAGAAAATTTTAGGTATTATGCAAGAAAAAATAGTATAAATATAATAAATGAAGAATATTCAAATAATGTAGAATTTTTAATAGAAATTTCGAATGAGACATTAGAAAAAATGCTTAAAGATATAGATAATTTCTCTATAAAATTGACAAAAATTGATATTTTAAAAGAAAAAACAATAAAAACAAACACTACAGCTTGAAGAGATACGGGAATAATTTGAAAAAATTTCCAGAAAAGTATTGCATTTAATTTTAAAACATAATATAATCGCAAATGTAAAATTTTTACAAATAATTTTAAAAACATAGGAGGAAATTAAAGTGAAAGACAAGATTACAGTACTAATAGCAGATGATAATGGTGAATTTGCTAACAATTTAGCAGGATATGTTGAACAAGAAGAAGAGATGGAGGTTATAGGTATAGCAAGGGATGGTAATGAAGCATTTGAAATTTTAACTAATGCACAGCCAGATGTTGCATTACTTGATGTAATTATGCCACATTTAGATGGAATAGGAGTGCTAGAAAAAATATCAACATCTTCTTTAAGAAAACCACCACTATGTATAATGTTATCAGCAGTAGGACAAGATAAGATAACACAAAGGGCTTTAGACTTAGGAGCAGAATATTATGTTGTAAAACCTTTTGATATCAAATTACTATTAAAAAGAATAAAAGACTTAAAAAATTATCAACCATCACAATTCAAAAATACTACAATGATTTCAAGAGAAATTAGAGCACCATATATAGAAATACCAGAAGAAGGTAAAAAGAACCAAGAAAATCTAGAAGCATTAGTAACAAATGTAATTCACGAAGTAGGAGTTCCAGCACATATAAAAGGATATCAATATTTAAGAGAAGCAATAATGTTAGTAGTAAATGATATAGATGTAATAAATCAAATAACAAAACAGTTATATCCAGAAATAGCAGAAAAATATGAAACGACACCATCAAGAGTAGAAAGAGCAATACGTCATGCAATTGAAGTTGCGTGGCGGAAGAGGACAAGCTGAAGCAGTAGAAAATATCTTTGGATATACAGTATCAGCAGCAAAAGGAAAACCTACTAATTCAGAATTTATTGCAATGATAGCTGATAAATTAAGGCTAGAATTAAAGAGCGCATAAAATAGTGATATAAAGACTTACATAGATTTATGAAAAACAAAAATTCATATTTTTATGCCGATAAATGCTTTTTTAGACCAATAAACAAGATTTTAAAAAGCCTATAAATACCTTTTATTTATTGATTAAGATTTCAATAAATAGGAGGTATTTTTTATGATTAAATTTGATTATGAAATTGATGATTTTATGATATATTGTACTTCAAAGAATCTATCAAAAAAGACCATGAGGAGTTATGAACAAACGTAAAAACTATTTGCTAGGTATATGGAGGAAGAGCACATATAGAAACTTCAAAAGATGTAACAAAAGAAATGGTAAGAAGCTATATTGTTGTCCAAATAGAAGGAATTGTAAGTTGACAAGTTATCTTAGAAAAATTGAAATATAAATATAATGAGGAAAATGGAAAAATCCAATTAGAGGATAATGTTTCTAAAAATAGGATTGAGATAGAATAATATATGGCATATATGTTACTAGCAAATAAAAATAATACAGAAATAGAAATTAAGTTAGACAATGAAGAAAAAATTCTAATAAAATTATAAAAAATTTGTTCTATAAATGTAGACAAATAGACTAATATAAGATATACTAAAAAAGCCTTCCCAAATTTGGAAAGGAGGTGCATAAAATGACTAGTTACGATCTAATTTGGCTATTAGTACAAGAAGTATTAAAACATAAGGAAGATGATAGTCAAGACAAGAAAGACTAGTACATAGTCAAAAAGAAGTATTGTTCACCCAATACTTCTTTTTACATATAAAAAGAACTAAGTGTTCACCCACCTAGTTCAAGTGCATATGACTAGTTACGACCTTATCAATAGCTATATATAATATAGCACATATTGTACGATATGTCAAATAAATTATGGCAATCGCTTAAAAAACTTCTACATATTGAAAATACTCGATTCTTATTTTTTTAGTAAAAATTTAAAACCTTGATTTTTCTAAGATAAAAATTTTTTAAGCGATTGCCATACAAATAAATAGCATACTAATTTAAGAAAAATTTTATTATAAAATTTAATTAGTTGGGCAGTCTGGTAGTGTATCTAAATTTTACGGGCTTTCTCACTTTTTTTGAGAAATAAAAAAAGTAGTGCATTACGGTTACACTACTGACAAACAATATACACAACCTGACCTAAGGTACATTGCTTTAATGTATATATATAATAACATTTTTTTAAAATTTTGTCAAATATAATTTCGAAATCAAAAATTGTGTGTAAAATAATTGAAAATAAAATGTAATAAATACAAAAAATAATATATAGTAATATTTTATAATTATCAATAGAAATAAGTATAAAAGTATGATAAAATAATTTTGAACAATATGGACAAAAAGATATTAAGTACTCAATAATATATCTGTATTAACAATTTTGTTTATATACTTTATAACATTTTATATGTTAAGAACTATAGTAAAAGAAAAAATTAGAGAATTACAACAAAACATAAGGGAGAAGAAATATGCGAATTAGAAAAAGAAGTTGGACAGAAATTGAACTAGAAGAAGCGAGTTTTTATATAGATAAACCAGAAGAAAATAAGGGAAAGTGGAAAAGTGCTTTTAAAGTGGAAAGACCTATGCATTTAGAACTTGGATGTGGAAAAGGACAGTTTATAGCAAGTATTGCATGTAAAAATCCAAATATTAATTTTATTGGAGTAGATTTAATTGATACAATGTTAGGTCTTGCCAAAAGAAATGTAGAAGAGGTATATTCTAGCGAGAATAGAGAGATAGATAATGTAATTTTAACAAGATGTAATATTGAACAAATTTTAACCATGATGGATGAAAAAGATAAAGTAGAACGTATTTATATTAATTTTTGTAATCCATGGCCAAGAGGAAAACACCATAAAAAAAGATTAACACATACAAAGCAATTAGAGTTATATAAAACATTTTTAGTAGATGGTGGAGAAATTAGATTCAAAACAGATGATGATAATTTGTTTAGTGATAGTTTAAATTACTTTAAAAATGCAGGATTTGAAGTAATATGGAAAACATACGATTTACATAGTGAAAATATAGAAGATAATATTGAAACAGAACATGAAAAAATGTATACAGAACAAGGCATAAAAATAAAAGCATTAATTGCTAAAAAATGCATTGACTTTGATTATAAAAAACAATAAAATATAAATGAATAAAGACGAAAGAAGAGAAGGTTTATGATAGTTGTAAAAAATAAAACGAAATTTATAAAAGGGATACTTATTATAATTATAGCTTTATCACTTTTTATTGGAATATTGTGGGGGATTGTATCTCTTGTTATAACATTATTTACAAAAAAAGCAGACAACCAGGATAGTGCTCAAAAGCAAATAGAAAATATTATAGATACAAACAAAACAACTCAAGTATCTACTATCCCTGAGAATAGTGTATTAAATGAATGGAATCTAAAATTAGTAAATAACGATAATTCAGTAGATAAAACTTATGTGCCAGAACTAGAAGAATATGCAGATGGAATTATGTTTGATAAAAGAGCTATAGGGTATTTAAGAAGCATGATAAATGCAATGCATAAAGAAAAAATTACAGGAATTTGGGTGCAATCAGCTTATAGAAGCTATGAAAAGCAAGAAGAACTATTTAATAGAAAAGTAACAGAATATAAAAATCAAGGAAAAGAACAAGCAGAAGCAGAAAAGCTAGCACAAATGGTAGTACAAAGACCAGAAATGAGTGAGCATAATCTTGGCCTTGCGGCGGATTTCAATACAGTTACAAACGAATTTGAAAATACAAAAGCATTTAAATGGTTACAAGAAAATGCTGAGGATTATGGATTTATTTTACGTTATCCAAAGGACAAGCAAGATATAACAAAAATAACATATGAATCCTGGCATTGGAGATATGTAGGGGAAGAACATGCAAAAGTAATGAAAGAAAAAGGATATTGTTTAGAGGAGTATATCGACTATCTAAAAGGAGCAGAATCTGTATAAATTTGCCAATAAAAACAAATTGTGATATAATAAGCAAAGTGTAAAGAGAAAAAGAAAATTAGTATATAAAATTTGTTTTTTAATTAATATATATTTATATGTCGATTATATAAAATGTCGTTTGGCCGGGAAACAAATTTTTTATATTTGTTTCTTGGCTTTTTTGTGCTTAAAAATAATAAAGGAGAATAAAGAAATGACATTTCAAGAATTAAATTTAAATGAAAAAACAAAAAGAGCATTAAAAGATGCAGGATATGTTAATCCAACGCCAATACAGGAACAAGCAATTCCTGTTATACTAAATGGAAAAGATTTTATAGGTCAATCTAAAACAGGAACAGGAAAAACAGCATCTTATAGTTTACCAATGATAGAAAAAATAGACTTTACAAATAAGAAAGTACAAGCAATAGTGCTTTGCCCAACAAGAGAACTTGCAGTACAAGTAGCAGATGAAGTAAGAAAATTTTTAAAATATCAAGAAGGAATAAAAACAATTGCAATTTATGGTGGACAATCTATTGAAACACAAATAAAAATGATAAAAAAAGGAGTTCAAATTGTAATTGGAACCCCTGGTAGAATAATGGATCATTTAAGAAGAAAAACATTAAAACTAGATGGAGTAAAAATGTGTGTGCTAGATGAAGCTGATGAAATGCTAAATATGGGGTTTGAAGAAGATATTGAAACAATCCTAAAAGATGTACCAAGTGGGAGGCAAACAGTACTATTTTCCGCAACTATGAACAAACACATTATGGAGATTACTAAAAAATATTTACAAAATCCAAAAAAGATCAAAATACAAGCAGAAGAATTAACAGTAAATGAAATTGAACAAATATCAATTCAAGTAAAAGAGGCAATGAAAAGTGAAGCGTTAATGAGACTAATAGAAGTCTATCGTCCACAAAAGGCAATTGTATTTTGTAATACTAAAAAAAGAGTAGACGATTTAATAGAAGTATTAAAACAAAACCATTTTAAAGCAGAAGCACTACATGGAGATGTTAAACAAACTGGAAGAGAAAGAATCATGAAACGTATGAGAAATGGAGAGTTTCAAATACTAGTTGCAACAGATGTTGTAGCAAGAGGAATAGATATACAAGATGTAGAATTTGTTTTAAATTATGATGTACCACAAGAAGAGGAATACTATGTTCATAGAATTGGAAGAACAGGAAGAAATGGAAGTACTGGAAAAGCAGTTACATTTGTAGTAGGAAAAGAAAAAAGCAAACTACAAAGCATAAAAAGATACAGTAATGCAAAAATAAAAGAAGGAACAATACCAACAATTGCAGAAATTAACAAAATTAGAAACAAAGTTACAATAGAAAAAATCCAAAGTATTATAGATAAAAACGAATTTGAATATCAAGACACATTAAACGAATTAAAAAAACAAAATAGTACTGAAGACATTATAAGAGCACTATTAACAATAGTTTGCAGTAAAAACAAGCCAAAAGAAAATAGTAAAAACGAAATAAAAGTAAATGTAAAAGCTGGAGAAGTAGTAAAACTATTCTTCAACTTAGGAAAAAAAGACAACATAAAAGTAAAAGACTTTGTAGGAAGTATTGCAGCAAACTCAGGAATAAGTGGAGATAAAATAGGAAAGATTAATATATTAGATAAGTTTTCATTTGTGGAAGTACCAAGTGAATATGTGGAAGATATTATGAATGGAATGCAAGGAAAACAAGTAAAAGGAAGAGATTGTAATATAGAAATAGCTAAACACTAGGGAAGTGTTAATAAATTCTTAATATATCAATATTTGACTATAAATGTAGAGATATGATATAATTAATAAGATTAAGGTGAAATCGGAGGTCGATTTTATGAAATATATTAAATATACTATTATAATATGTGGATATAATATAGAAAAATATATTGAAACAGCTGTTGAAAGTGTTTTAAAACAAGATTATCATAATTACGAAATTATAATAGTTAATGATGGGTCAACAGATAAAACTCTAGAAAAAATAAAAAAATATGAAAAAGATAATATAGTAATTATTAATAATGATATAAATAAAGGATTAGGAGCATCTAGAAATATAGCAGTAAAAGTGGCAAAAGGAGATTACATATTATATTTAGATGGCGATGATACAATGTACGATGAACATACATTATCAAAAATAGATGAGATAGTACAAAGAGATGAAGCAGATATTACTTTTTTTGGTGTACAATACATAGGAGGAGATAATAAAGTACATTTATCAAATGCAGAAAATTCTACTAAAATAGCTCGTTTAACTTGTGATATGTTTTTTGGGGTACCAAGTAAATGCTGGAAAAAAGAATTTTTGAAGAAAAATAATATTACTTTTATAGAAGATATTTATTATGAAGACATGATTTATTCAGTTAAAAGTACTATTTTATCAGAAAAACTAAGTTATGGAGAGTTCCCAATATTTAACTATTATAAAAATAGGCCAGGCAGTATAATGTCTACACCTAATATAAAAAGATGTACAGATATGTACAAAATGTTAGCTTACATGTTTGAGTTATATGAAATTACTCCAAAAAAATACCAGAAATATGTTTTAAGTTTTATAAAAAATGAAACAATGAATCTACCTATGAGGGTAGACGCAATATTAAAATCAATAGAAAATAAAACAAACGCTCCAATATTACCTAAAAGGAATTATAAATTAATAGAATAGGTGGATATAATGAAAAAGATTTGTGATAAAAATAGATGTACAGGTTGTAGTGCCTGTATTAATGTTTGTCCTAAAAAATGTATTACAATGAAAGAAGACGAGTATGGTGTCTTAATGCCATATATAAATGAAAAAGAATGTATTAATTGTAATATGTGTGAAAAAGTGTGTCCAGAAAATAATCCAGTGGAATATAAGCAACCCATAAAAGTATTTGCAGGATGGTCATTAAATGAAAATGTTAGAAAAAAAAGTTCATCTGGAGGAATTGCTTATGAGATGTATAAGTATGTTATTGAAAATAATGGAATTGCAGTTGGGACAAGTTTTGATAAAAATTTAAATCTAATACATAAGATTGCTACAAATATAGAAGAAATAAATGAATTTAGAGGTTCAAAATATGTACAAAGTTCTATAGGAAGAGTTTATGAAGAAATAAAAAAATTAGTTAAAAAAGGCAATACGATTATATTTATAGGTACACCATGTCAAGTAAGTGGACTAAAGAGCTTTATGGGAAATAAGAATATAGATAATATTATCACAGTTGATTTGATTTGTCATGGAGTTCCCCCAATTAAATATTTAAAAGAATACTTAAAATATATTAATATGTACGATAAAATAGATAATATTTCATTTAGAGGAGAAAATGATGGATATATTACAGGATATAAAAAAGGACAAATAGTTTATAAAAAATATAAAAAAGAAGATTTTTATTATAACTCATTTTATAATGGACTTTTTGATAGAGAAAACTGTTATCAATGTAGATATGCTAAAAAAGAAAGAGTTGGAGATATTACAATAGGAGACTTTTGGAAAATAGGAAAAGAAATACCATTTAATTATGATATAACAGATGGAGTATCATTAATATTAATAAATACATATAAAGGATATAAATTTCTAAATAAAATAAATACAAAGATATTCTTAGAAGAAAGAACTTTAGAAGAGGCGTTAAAGGGAAATGTTCAGTTAAATCATCCAGTATTAAAAAATAAACAAACAGAAAGATTTAAAGAGATATATAAAAAATATGGACTAAAAGAAGCTATAAAAAATATAGAATAGGAGATAAGAATGAAAATAGGAATATTATCTATGCAAAGAGTAAATAATTATGGATCATTTTTTCAAGCATTATCATTAAAATTAACATTAGAAGAAATGGGACATAGTGTAGAATTTGTTGATATAAAACCAGGAAAAGTATATCAAGGCACAGAATTTAACGATAGAGGAGAAATAGATTGGAATAATCAAGAATTTGTAAACTTTAGAAAGAATAGAAATGAAATTATATCGGATTATGCGAGAAAATATTTAAAATTACCAGAAGAGAACAATTATAATAATGATTATGATTTTGCAATTATAGGAAGTGATGAAGTATTTAATTGCATTGGAAATGGAAATATTGGTTTTACAACACAGCTATTTGGAGAAAAAGTATCAAATTATACAATTACATATGCTGCTTGTTGTGGGCATACAAATTATGAACAAATAGAAAAACACAATTTACAAAAACAAATATGTAATTCATTAAATGAATTAGAAAATATATCTGTAAGAGACAAAAATACATTAGAATTTGTAGAAAAAGTTTCAAATAGAAAAGCTATTGAGAATGTAGATCCAGTATTTATATATAATTTTGACAAATATATTAAATCAAAAGAGAAATTTAATAAAAAAGGATATATTATTATATATTCATATGATTATCGTTTGTGTAATGAAAAAGAAGTTGAACAAATAAAGAAATTTGCTAAAAAGAAAAAATTAAAAACAATAGGATTAGGTTTATATCAACCTTGGTGTGATGAAAATATAAATGTTGATCCATTTGAATTATTAGAATATTTTAAAAATGCAGATTATGTTATTACAGATACATTTCATGGAGCAGTATTTTCAATTAAGTATAATAAACAATTTGTAGGAATGTCTAGATTAAGTAATGAATATAAATTTAATGATTTACTAAATAGATTTGGTGTAAATTCTCAAAAATTAATAAACATAGAAGAATTAGAGAATATGCTACAAAACAAAATAGATTATGGTTATGTAAATAAAATTATAGAAGAAGAAACAGAGAAATCTAGAAGATATTTAAGAGAAGAGTTATCAAGAGCAGAGGAGAAAGGAAGTAAAAAGTAATGACAAAGATAATTTTAGTTCGCCATGCAGAATGTGAAGGAAATGTTACGAATTCTCTAACAGGGAGAACTGATTTTAGATTAACACAATTAGGAAGGAAAATGTCGCAAGATTTGGCAGCAGAACTAAAAAAATATGCTATAGACGTTATATATTCAAGTACTTCTACAAGGTGTATAGAAACTGTAACACCAATAGCTAAATATTTAGGATTAAATATTACAACGTCTAAAGAACTTATGGAAAAGTATTTTGGAATATATGATGGGATGAAATGGGAAGAAGTAAATAGAATAAATCCACAAATTTTAGAAAACAAAAAGAAATACAATGAAATAATGGGAATTCCTAAACAAGAAACAACAGAAGAACTAGAAAAACGTATAAAAGGATATATAGAAAGGATTTCAAAACTAAATGATGGAAAAACAATATTAATATGTTCGCATGGTTGTGCTATTTTTTCTTTCCTTAACAGTGTAAAATATATAGAAAATCCAGAAGAGAGATCTATATATAGCCAAAGTAATGCAAGTATTAATTTTTTGGAATATGAAAAAGAAAAATTTAGAATTATAAAAATAAATCAAACAGATCATATAAAACAAAATTAAACTAACAACCTCATATTATTTTCATAAAATAGTATGAGGTGTTTTTTTATGCAAAATTTAGAATATGATAGAATCAAAGCAAAAGAATATGCAAAAAAGTGGGCATATCAAAGAAACCCAGCTTATTATAACTATGACACAGTTGGTGGAGATTGCACAAACTTTGTATCACAATGTATTTTTAGTGGATGCAAAACAATGAATTACAATAAAAATGGTTGGTATTATAATAGTGCAAATGATAAAAGTCCATCTTGGACAGGAGTAGAATTTTTAAATAACTTCTTATTAAACAATAAATCAGTTGGACCATTTGCAAAACTTGCAAAAATAGAAGAATTAGAAGTAGGGGATATCATACAATTATCATTTAATGGTGAAAATTTTGGACATAGTTTAATGATAGTAGAAAAATTAGAAAATAATTTAGATAACATATTTGTGGCAACACATACATTTGACTCATACGGCAGAAGAGTTTCTAGTTATGATTATATAAAAATACGATTTTTGCATATAGAAGGAATTAGAAAATGGTAAAATTACAAGCTATTACTTGTAATTTTAATAAAAACAATGTAAAATAGATAAGAAAATAAAACAAAAAGAGGAAGGTATTGAATATGTACCTAATAGTAGGACTTGGAAATCCAGAAAACGAATATGCAAAAACAAGACACAATATGGGATTTGATACTATAAATAATATAGCAAACAAACATAAAATAGAAATGAATCGTACTAAATTTAATGCGATTTTTGGAAGTGGTACTATTAATAATGAAAAAGTAGTTTTAGTAAAACCACAAACATATATGAACTTATCAGGTATTGCAGTACGAGAATTTGTAAAATTTTATAAATTAGAAAAAAAAGATATAATTATCATATATGACGATATGGATATTGAAAAGGGAATAGTAAAAATACGAAAAAAAGGTGGACCAGGTAATCATAATGGAATGAAATCTGTTGTACAAGAAGTAGTAACTACAGATTTTCCAAGAATTAGAATAGGAATTGGAACACCAGATTATAAAAATGATGCTATAAATTATGTTATAGGACATGTTCCAGATGAAGAATATGAAATATTACAAACAGGAGTAAAAAAAGCAAGTGAGGCAGTAGAAGAAATCATAAAAAATGGAATTGATATAGCAATGAATAAATATAATTAGACAAAATAAGTGTAGGGGAAGGCCCTGTGTCTGCCATAACACTGATATAACAAACCAAATAACAGAAAGGACATTTAATGAAAGAAATAATCATAAACATAGACAAAGAACAAAATAAAACCATAATGTTAGTAGAAAATGGAAATCTAATCGAAAGATATATAGAAAATAGCAAAATAAGAAGATTAGAAGGAAACATCTACGTAGGAAAAATTCAAAATGTATTACAAGGAATGCAAGCAGCATTTGTAGACATTGGAGAAGGAAAAAATACATTTATACATATAAAAGACCTTTTACCTAAACTAGATACAAAAACAAATAATCCTGAAGAAATAGTTAGTAAAAGCAACATAAAAGATATTGCAAAACCAGGGATGAAAGTTTTAGTACAAGTAAAAAGAGATAGTACTAATAAAAAGGGTGCAAGAGTATCAACACACATTAATTTACCAGGTAGATTTTGTGTATATATGCCAGATGCCGATTTTATTACTATATCACAGAAAATAGAAAATCAAAAAGAAAGAGAAAGACTTATACAAATTGTAGAAAAAAATATACCTAACAATGCAGGAATTATAGTAAGAACATCTAGTATAGGAAAAAGTGAAGCAGAAATTGTAGAAGATATTAAAAAAATAGAAAAACAATGGAATGAAATAAAAAAAGCATTTAAAGATGGTGAAGAAACTGTACCAAGATTAGTATACAAAAATTCTAGCATAGTTAAACGAATACTAACAGACTTAATAGATCAAGATATAGGAAAAATAGTAGTAAACAATAAAAAACAATATGATGAGATAGCAAATATTGTGAATGAAACAAAACAAAAAATAGAATTAGTATTAAAGGAAGAAGAAAGCCTATTAGATATGTACGATTTAGCAACACAGTTAGAAAAAATAGAGAACAGAAAAGTATGGCTAAAATGCGGTGGATTTATTACAATAGATAAAACAGAGGCATTAACTGCTATTGACGTAAATTCAGGAAAATATATAGGTACTAAAAACTTAGAACAAACAGTATATATAGTAAATAAAGAAGCAAGTATAGAAATTGCTAAACAATTGAGGCTAAGAGATATAGGGCGGAATTGTTATAATAGATTACATAGACATGAAAGAAAAAGAGCACAAAGAAAAAATTATTGAAGTATTAAGAGATAATCTAAAAAATGACCGATCTAAAACACAAATAATAGGATTTACAGAATTAAATCTATTAGAAATGACAAGAAAACATATGTGTAGCAATGACTAAAGTCTGTGAAGAAGACTGAGGAATATAAAAATAAGGAGGAAAAAGAATGGATTTTACAATGATATTACCAATACTAATTGGAGTAGGAATTCTATTTATTGTACTAAAATTATTAGCATTACCAATGAAACTAATTATCAAATTAGTAATTAATGGATTAGTTGGAGGATTAATAATATTCATAGTAAATTTAATAGGTGCAAATTTTGGATTTATGATTGACCTAAATTGGATAACAGCACTAATTGTAGGAATCTTAGGAGTTCCAGGAGTTATAATAGTAACAATATTACAATTTGTTTTATAAAAAAGATATTAGGAGTTATTCTCCTAATATCTTTTTTAATGTACGACAGGCATGTCGTTTAACTAATCGGTGAAAGTCCGTAGTGGAGGTATA
>CAOKRC010000005.1 GCA_948471035.1 uncultured Clostridium sp. | reverse complement strand
TACTATATCCCTATTTTCAACTTCTTTACTGCTAATCAATTCACGGATTCAGGATAATACAAGTAAGGTTACATAAATAATTATAACAAAGTATAATAATTATGTCAATGCAAATTCTTAAAACAAAGCACTTGTTGGAATAAAGGTTTCATCTGGTGGATATACAAATTCATCAGCAGGTTTATCACAAGCCTTTATTTCAGTTACTTCTATTATAGGAATGTCACCATGATAATCTCCTTTAGTTATTTGTCCAGTTATATTAACCCAAGTGTTATCACTAAAATTATTTGCTTCTTTATAGTTGCACAAAAATCCAACTACAACACTTTGATTGTCTGAACTAATTATCATATTTCTTGCTAATACAAATTGAGTTTCACTAAAATCATATACTCTATATACATAACCAGTGAAAGTTATTTTTTGACCAATGTATTCATCTACATTATCATGTACAGATTTTAAGATGTTAGTGTAATTATCGCTAGAAATATTCGCGATTTTTGGGGAAGGAATTGTATCATTAATACCTTCATAATGAAAAACTTTATATATAGATATTCCAGCAATAAATAATGTACATATAAAAATTAAGACAAATAATATTTTAAAAATTAATTTATGGGTAATTTTAAGATTACAAACAAACATATAAATATCCTCTTTTCTAATTAAGATTGCTTAGTAAAATGTATGTGTGAGAATAAGAAATATTACTAAAATTTATATTAATTGCCTTAAATTTCTTGCGTAAAAAGATAATTAGTGTTATATTACTAAAGAGAAAAATTATATTTTAGGAGGAGTCTTAATGGGACTATTTAAAACATATAGTGAAAAAGAAGTAAAAAGGGTTATGCCTATTGTTAAAAAAATAAATGAATTAGAGGGTGAAATCTCTAAATTGACTGATGAAGAATTAAGAGCAAAAACAGTTGAATTTAGAAAAGAATTAGAAAATGGTAAAACTTTAAATGATATATTACCAGAGGCTTTTGCAGTAGTTAGAGAGGCTTCAAAAAGAGTTTTAGGAATGAGACATTTTGATGTACAATTAATAGGAGGTATTATTTTACATCAAGGTAGAATTGCTGAAATGAAGACTGGTGAGGGTAAAACTTTAGTTGGAACTTTACCTGTATACTTAAATGCACTAACAGGAAAAGGTGTACATGTTATTACAGTTAATGATTATTTAGCTAAACGTGATAGTGAATGGATGGGTAAATTATATAAATTTTTAGGATTGACTGTTGGACTTGCAATTGCTGGAATGGACCCAGATGCAAAAAGAAAAGCGTATGCATGTGATGTTACATATGGTACAAATAATGAGTTTGGTTTCGACTATTTAAGAGACAATATGGTTATTTATAAAGAACAAGCTGTTCAAAGAGAACTAAATTATGCAATTGTAGACGAAATTGATAGTATTTTAATAGATGAAGCACGTACACCGCTTATTATTTCAGGACATGCTAACCAATCTTCAGACCTTTATAAAAAAGCAAATGATTTTGTAAGAATATTAACTCCAAAAATAATTGTAGAAGAAGATATAAAGGATGAAGAACAATTAGAAGATAATGAAAAATATGATTATATAGTAGATTTAAAAGCAAAATCTGCATCTTTAACTGGAAAAGGAATAAAAAAAGCAGAAGAATTCTTTAGAATAGATAATTTTAACGATTTAGATAATTCTGAAATTGTACATCATGTAAATCAAGCTCTACGTGCTCATGGTGTTATGAAAAAAGATATAGATTATATGGTAAAAGATGGAGAAGTTTTAATTGTTGATGAATTTACAGGAAGAATTATGTATGGAAGAAGATATAATAATGGATTACATCAAGCAATAGAAGCAAAAGAAGGCGTTAAAATTGCAGATGAATCAAAAACACTTGCAACAATTACATTCCAAAACTATTTTAGAATGTATGAAAAATTATCTGGTATGACAGGTACTGCTATGACAGAAGAAGCAGAATTTAGAGAGATTTATAACTTAGATGTTATTTCAATTCCAACAAATAAGCCAATGGTTAGAAATGACCAAAATGATGTTATATACAAAAATGAAAATGCAAAATATAGAGCAATAGTAAAAAGTGTAAAAGAAGCAAATGAAAAAGGTCAACCAGTATTAGTTGGTACTGTATCAATTGAAAAATCTGAAAAACTAAGTAAGATATTAAAACAAGAAGGAATAAAACATAATGTATTAAATGCAAAATACCATGAACAAGAAGCTGAAATTATAGCACAAGCAGGTAAATTTGGAACTGTTACAATTGCAACAAATATGGCAGGACGTGGTACAGATATTATGCTTGGAGGAAATAGTGAATATCTAGCTCGCCAAGAAATGAGAAAACTAAAATATACAGAGTCACAAATTGAAGAAGCTATGGCATTTAATGAAACAGACAATCAAGATGTACTTAACGCAAGAGCTAAATTTAGAGAATTGGTTCAAAAATATGAAGAAGAAATAAAAGATGAAAAAGAAAAAGTTATTGCGGCACGGTGGTTTAAAAATTATTGGTACAGAAAGACATGAATCAAGAAGAATTGATAACCAGTTACGTGGACGTAGTGGACGTCAAGGAGATGTTGGTGAATCTAAATTCTACATAGGGCTTGATGATGATTTAATGAAAATATTTGGTGGAGATATGATTACAGGTGTATTTAATACTCTAGGTGCAGATGAAGATATGCCAATCGAATCTAAAATAATTTCTGGTGCAGTTGAAAAGGCCCAAAAAAGAGTAGAGGGTAAAAACTTCAGTATTCGTAAACATGTGTTACAATATGATGATGTTATGAATACACAAAGAGAAATAATCTATAAACAAAGAAAACAAGTTTTAAACGGGGAAGATTTGAAAAATAGTATTATCAATATGATAACTAGTGTAGTAGAAGACCTTGTTAATCAATATTCACAAGAAGAAGTGGTAAATTATGAATCATTAAAAGAAGAAATAAAAAATACATTTGGATTAGATAATATAGAAGCATTACAAGATAAGAAATTTGATGAAAGCAAATTACAAGAAGAATTACTTTCAAAAGTACTTGCAAAATATGAAGAAAAGGAAGTTGAGATTGGTGAACAAGAGTTAAGAGAACTTGAAAGAGTAGTTATGCTAAAAGTAGTAGACCAAAAATGGATGGACCATATAGATGCAATGGATGAACTAAAAGACGGCATAGGACTTCGTGCATATGGACAAAAAGACCCAGTTGTTCAATATAGAATAGAAGGAACAGATATGTTTGATGAAATGATATATTCTATTAAACACGATGTCGTAAAAATACTACTAAACATAAGCAAACAACAAGATGTAAGAAGAACAGAAACCGTAAGAATTACAAATACATCTTTAGATAATATAAATGATGTAGACGGACAAAAAAGAGCACCAATAATAGTAATAAACCAAGGCCCAACAATAGGAAGAAACGACCCATGTCCTTGTGGAAGTGGGAAGAAATATAAAAACTGTTGTGGAAAGTAGCGTACTACAAGGGTTTGCAGGTAAAAATAAAATACCAAATGTCAGCATTTTGTCATCCTAAATTTTAAGTTACTGACAGTTTTCAAATAAATTATAAAGATAAATTGACAAAAGCAGATAGTTATTTGAAGTGGACAATAGTGCCATCCACACACCTGAAATTGTCAAAAGAGATGCAGGATTTGGCAGGTGTGCCAAATAGCCAACGGATAAAAGGGCTATGGAAACATAGTCCTAATTTTTTTTGTAAAATATCTAAAAAGATAACATTGTCAACAATTTGTCACCATCGAGTAACTTTTGATAAAAGATTACAAATGTTAATAAATGATACTAAATTTTAAACATTCTTTGTGCCAAGCGAAACTGTGGCGATAGTAAAGGTTAATAAATGAATAGAAATGTTAAAAAGTTTTTTACTTTTGAGAGCATGTGGTTCGGGCAAAAAGTATAAGAACTGTTGCGGAAAAATGCATAAATAGAGGATTATACAGTTTTTTAAAAACTAAAAATTAGCAAAATCAGTTCGCTTTGTCAACAAATATATATAAATGCGAACAAAAAACACTGAAATAAATGGATGTAGACATAGAATATATGTTGACATTCCTTTTTTTGATGTGTAAAAATATTTTGAAATTAATTATAAATATTCTACAGCAAAGAGATATAAAGAAACATTTAAAGTATTAAAGAGAGGAAATGGGAAAATACAAATTGAGTTATATTACACCATTTTTGCCAAATCAGTCATTATTGAAAATAAACATACTAATGTAATAAATGAAATAACAAAAAACGATACAAATAAAGATTAATATAAACTAATTTATAGAAATAATGAATTTGGTATGTTATAATACAACTAAATTTATAATCATTTAGTATGTAAGAAAGAGAGGTGATTATTTTGGATAATGAATTAATAAATAATAATGAAATTAATAATACATTTGATAGTATAAAAGAACTTATTATAAATAGTAGAAATAGAGTTTACAGTACTGTTAATACTGAAATGCTTAGTTTATATTGGAATATAGGGAAAACAATTATGGAAATTCAACAAGGAGATGAAAGAGCTTCGTATGGTGAAACTGTACTTGAAACTTTCGCATAAATTAACAGCTGAATTTGGAAAAGGATTTTCTAAAAGAAATTTAGAAAGAATGAGAAAATTTTATATCTATTTTCCAATTGCGACAACAGTGTCGTCGCAATTGAGTTGGTCACATTATCTTGAAATATTAAAAGTTGATGAAGAGTCAAAAAGAAATTTTTATATCAAAGAAGCTATAAATTCAAGATGGAGTGTTCGTGAGCTTCAAAGACAAATAGGCTCATTACTATATGAAAGATTATTATTATCAGCAAATAAAGAGAAAGTATTAGAATTAGCAGAAAAAGGACACGAATTAAAAGAAAGCAAAGATTTAGTCAAAGATCCATTTGTACTCGAATTTCTTGATATTAAAGAAAATACAAATTATTTAGAATCTGATTTAGAAAAGAATATATTAGAACATTTGAAAGAGTTTTTACTAGAATTAGGAAAAGGATTTATGTTTGTAGGTTCACAAGTAAGATTAACATTAGAAGAAGATCATTTTTACCCTGATTTAGTTTTCTATAATAGGCTTTTAAAATGTTTTGTTATAATAGACTTAAAAATTGGAAAAGTAACACATCAAGACATTGGACAAATGCAAATGTATGTTAATTATTATGATAGAGAAATAAAAAGTGATGATGAAAATCCAACTGTTGGAATATTACTCTCTACTTTAAAGAATAAAACAGTAGTAAAATATACATTACCAGAGGATAATAAAAATATATTTTCTTCTAGTTATAAATGAAGGGAGGAATAAGAAATGGAAAATAAAATATGTCAAAGTTGTGGTATGCCTATAACATCAAATGAACAATTAGGAAAAAATAAAGATGGAAGCATCAATAATGATTATTGTAAATATTGCTATGAAAATGGAGAGTTTATAGATAAAGTTACAATGGAAGAATATATAGAGATGTGTTCTCAATATGGCTCACAAGCAGGAATGACTAATGAGGAAATGAAAGAGCATTGCACGAAATTATTTCCTACTCTAAAAAGATGGAAATGTACTTGTACTGATGAATGTGCTAGTGGTTATAATCCTAATTGTACTTGTGAAAATCCAGAATGTCATTGTAGAGAGAAATAGTTAAATTACAAGTTTTAGAGGTGTTGAAATGAATAGAAAAATTGGAAAATATGGAGCATTACTAACAGGAATTTCAGTATTAGTATTTGCTTTATCAATGATATTTAGTTTAATAAGCGAAAATAATTGGGCTTTTGTAAGTTATTTTTCTTGTATGTTTTTAGGGATAGGCTATGTTATCTTTGCTTGTTCGATATATTCATTAAATAAAAATGATGATAAGAAAGCATTAGGGCTTGTAGGTGTGGCTTTTAGTGTTGTATATTGTGTTTTGATTTTTATAGTGTATTATTCTCAATGCACTACCATTAATTTAAACTCAAATTTAAGTGCTGAAACTTTATCAATAATAGATTATAGTAAATTAGGAAGTTTATTTTTTAATTATGATTTATTAGGCTATGGATTTATGGCACTATCTACCTTTTTTTTAACATTCATAGTTGATACAACAAATAATAAAAATAAGATATTACAAAGATTATTATTGATACATGGAATATTTTTTCCTAGTTGTTTTATTGTTCCAATGTTTCCGATATTTACTGCAAATACAGGAAATTTGATAGGTACAATTTTATTAGAGAGTTGGTGTGTTTATTTTTTACCGATTTGTGTGCTAGGATATAAATACTTTGATAAAAATAAGTAACTATAAATTGGAGTTAAATATGGAATATATATTTGAAGTAAGCAAAAGTAGAAAGATACCTAAATATATTAGATACCCATTAATCGTAATAATATCGGTATTCTTTATTGCTATTATTGGACTTATATTTTTTATAGGTATCTTATCATTAAAAGAAAATATACTTTTAGGAATACTATTTATATTAATTGGCTTATTTATGTTTATAATGAGTGTTATAAAATTTAGAAAAACATATTTAGCTAAAATAAACAAAAAGTAAAACAATTACAATATATAAGGCAGGTAATTATTTGTATGTTAAAATTATGTTTTTATTTGAAAAATGTTGAATTTTTAAATTTATTATAATATAATTTATATATAGTAAAATGAAATATTGCGAACAATGTTCACAAATTGTTCGCAGGAGATAAATACTGATAATAAAATAAATACCATATATACTATATATATGGATAATACTAAAAGAGCGTGAACATGTGGAAGTGGGAAAAAGTATAAAAACTGTTGTGGAAAATAGCCTGTTACAAGGATTTGAAGTTAAATAATTTACCAATGATACTAAGGTTGACAAAACAGATGAACCCTACCAATAAGTGGGAGTTGTAAGATACAAACAATAGAACCAACAAACGAGCTACCAAGATTTTGATAGCTCGTTTTATATAAAAATTAGGTTGGAAAAAGTTTGTTTTGAAATTAGAATATGATAGAATACAATGTGATGAGATAATGAAGAGGTGGTGCCATAATGGCATTACCTCTATATAGAAAATGAAGAACTTGAAGAAAGAAAAAAATATATATTCAAATACCAAACATACAATAATAAGTGATATATAGACATTTATCAGAAATTATGTTATAATTTTACAGTAAAATGCAATATGTAAGGAGGGTGAGCTTACACAACTATAAATCTA
Organism: uncultured Clostridium sp.; assembly: GCA_948471035.1. Taxonomy (GTDB): domain Bacteria; phylum Bacillota; class Clostridia; order TANB77; family CAG-508; genus RGIG8482. Next base: position 59,319 of record CAOKRC010000005.1, on the reverse strand, counting down.
TAGGAGGAACATTATTATGAAAAAAATACATAAAAGATTTATTGCTAGTGGTAATAAGTGTTACTATTGTGGTAGTACAAACACATCATTTGATTATATATATAAAAGATGGTTTTGTAATTCGTGCTATACATATTTTTAAAAAATTTTTAAAAGCAAGCTCTCACCCACTTGCTTTTTGTATATAAAATAAATTTCTGTCTATTGAACTACTAATAGTATCAGTAATTAATTACTTATAAAAAAGATATTATTTATAAAATTAAAGGGGGATAACAAATGGAATTTACGCTTATTTATATTATTTCACAAGTAATTACAGTAATATATTATACAATTTTAAGTTTTAGTTATTTATTAAAAGATAGAAACAAAATATTAAGTGCAAATCTTGTAGCTCATATTGGACAAACTACTGCAATGGCAATGCTTAATGGATATACAGGTGCTGCAATGTCTGCCATTATGATTATGCGTGATTTAACACTTTTACTACAAGAAAATAAAAAGAGTAAAGGTAAAGATATTAATAAGAAATTAGATTTAGGAATATTGATTGTTACGATTATACTTATGGTAGTATTAACAATTTTTACATATAATGGACCACTTAGTTTATTATCAGTAATAGCAACTTTAGTTACAACATTTGCATTATGGCAAAAGGATGTAAAAAGATATAAATTATTAGGAATAATAGCAGGTATATTGTGGTTAGCTTATAATATATTTATAATATCAATAATGGGTATAATATTAGAAACAATCTTAGTAATTTGTTCAGTAGTAGGATATATAAAAGAGATTAAGAAATAAAAAATATAATATTCATTTTATCATTATGATAATTTTTGTGCAACATTTAAAATATAATGAATAATATAAAAAATAATGAGAAAAATTAAGATAGAATGATTAGAATGAAACTAAAGAACAAAAAACAGCATTTAATATGTTTGAAAGAAATAGATAGAATATGTTAATATAATAATGTAATAAGAATAGTTTAATAAATTCCCTGCGTAGTACGACAAGCAAGATATTTTAGAACCTACAAGTTTCGGAATTGGGAGCTAATCTCTAAATATGGCGTGTATGCTTACTCTCTATTATAGAATGTAAGAAACCCAGGAATATTTAGGTAGGCACCCACCTGTTTAGGTACAGGTCCGTAAAATCTCTTGATAATGACGGCTAGAGCGGGGCATTTTTATATAAAATTACAAATAATCCTTGAATTAACTCCTTGGAGATATTATAATCTATATATAATATTTATAAGGAGTTAAATGATGAATAAAGAAGAATTACAGAAAATAAAACAAAAAGCATTAGAAGAACATATTCCTATTATAATGGATGATACCTTAGAAACCTTAGATAAAATATTAGAGAATATGAAGTTAAATAAAATTTTGGAAATAGGTACAGCTGTACGGATATTCTGCCATATGTTTTACAGAGTTTTTAACTAAAGAGGGAATAATTGATACGATAGAACGTGATGAAGAAAGAGCAACCCGAGCAAGAGAGAATATAAAGAGAGCAGAGGTAGAAGAGAAGATTAATATATATTTAGGAGATGCAGTAGAAATACTTCCTACATTTAATGATAAATATGATATGATATTTATTGATGCTGCTAAAGGTAAGTATCCGTTTTTTTTAGAACATGCTTTAAGATTAATTAATGATGGAGGAATAATTGTAGCAGACAATGTTCTTTATAAAGGATATGTTATGAGCGATTATAACAAACATAAGCAAAGAACTGCTGTAAGAAATTTACGTGAATTTATAAAAGAAGTAAACGAAAATCCGCTTCTTGAAACTGAAATTTTAGAAGTAGGAGATGGGCTTAGTATAAGTAAAGTAAAAAGAAGCATTTAAATAGCTTCTTTTTACTTTTCTATAACTTGTTTCTCGTTTACACGAGGTAAGGTTTTTGAATAATTTGCAATATCCCTTATATTTATTTGTTTATAACTTTTATTTGTTCTGCTATCATTTTTATCTTGTAAAATACTATCCAATCTATCAACTAGCATTTGTGCAAGACAAGAGATACCATCTCTTTTACGCAAAACATCTGAAAAAGCCTCTGTTAAACTAGCATTTTCTATGTTTACTGATGGGGTTGAAAAGTTATGTGCTGAACGACAAATAGACATATTTGCAGAAACGTATTCAGATAGTTCAAACAAATAATTATCCATATTATATTGCTTTGCTGATTTTTTGTTAGAAAATTTAATTTTATCTTTAATTTTTACATGAGAATATGCTTCTTCAACTTTTTTTATTATACCAGATTTTGTATCTTCAATTATTCCATTTTCATAAGTATCAACAGGCATTTGTCCTAAAATTTTTAAATAATATTCTAATGAATTAGCATCATTTTTATCTACTAATTCAAAGAAAGAAGAAATTTTTATACCTTTTCCAACTTTTCCATTATGAAAAGAGGCACCTTTTTTTCCATCTAAATATCTAAGATAAGATTGTGTTTGAACTTCAACAGCAAAAGCATCTCCAACATTTAAATTATAAAAATCAGCAACATAACCAGTAGGCTTTACAGTTTCTTTATCATATATATAGCCTATTTGTAACATATTAGATAATAAATTAGAGTCTAGTGCTTTAGGTAAAAAAATGTTTAAAAGTTCACGTTCTAATTTGTCGTCTAGTCTTTTTTCTAAATCATTAAGCAATAATTCAATCTTTGCAGCTTGGTCTTTTGATAAAGATAATGATAAAGTATCATTCTTTTGCTTTGTTATATATGCTTCTTTAACATTTGCTAATTGTGTAGAATATGGGATTTCTGTTTCTTTATCACATTTTACGTATGTAGATTCTTGTAAACGATTTAATAAAGAAATGGTTTTTTCATAATAATTTTCTTCATTTTGCATTGTATCAGCTGAATCGCTAAGCCATTCTCTTGTTTCAACAATAAAAGTAGTGTTATCAATCTTTTTGTCTTGCAAATTAATTAGTTTTTGATATTGTGGGTTAGTAGAGTCTAAATCTAATTTACCATCTATATCAGTTATTATAATTTTTATACCAAATATATCTTTTTTTAATTTATTCAAATCACTGTCCATAATTTCTAAATCGGTAGATTTCTTCATGCTTCTACGACTTTTTGTTCTGTAATCTATGCGAAAGCTAACTCCTTCAGGCATAACTTTTTTTAAGGAAAGATATATAGCTGCAACTGTATAGTCTAAACGAGTAGTATAACTTGGAACCGTGGCTTGTTTTTCATATGCATCCATAGTATTTAAAAATTTTTCCATTAATTTATCACTATATTCTTTAACATCTTCTATGGAGTGAAAATCTATATTTTCTTGTTCTTTTTTAGTATTTATTTCATTTTCCACAATTTACCTCCTATAAATTGAACTGCTTTAATTGTAACATATATACACATAAAAGTCTAGAAAATGTCTAGACTTTTATGTGGGTATGTAATTTTAAGGAAAATAAAAAGGATTTATATTAAATATTTTATACTTGAAAGAATAGTATCTATTATCACAATACATATAGCAAATCTAATAGAATAAAATTGAATGTATTCAGGGATTTTATCTAAAATTTTTTTTACTTTTTTCTCAATAAAAGGATGTATATGATTAGCAAAAACAATAGCAATAATTCCCCATGCGAAAGAGAAGAAAATGCTTATTCTACCATTTAAATTCATAAAATCATTACTATAATCCCACCATTTAGCACAAAATAAAGCATCTAAAGCATACCCAACAATGTATTCAAAAATTGAAAATACTATAGCTGAAACAAAGAATAGTTTAAGTGAATTCGATTTATATTTTTTTAAACCACTAATTAAAATGATTGCACCCCAACCATAAATTGGACATAATGGACCAAATAGAAAACCTCTTTTAATAAAATGTCCTAATGTAGTTATAGCATAAAATGTTTCTAATAGCCATCCAATAAAGGCATATATTAGAAAATATAGTAGTAAATAATTTATAGTTGTTTTTGTTGTTAATGATATTTTTTCTTTTTTCTCCATTTACAATTCCTCCAATGATAGTAATAATATCAAAATATAATAAAATTGTAAAGTGTTTAAATTCTTCATTTAAAAATAAATATATGACTTTTGATTAGATATAAGTAATAATAATTTTAAGAAATTATTAAAAAAGTAGTGCAAAAATCTATGTATATATGATAGAATATGAAAAGTAAATAATAAACTAGGGGGAGTGTATTAAAAGTGGAAGACATTAAATATAAAAGAGTCTTATTAAAATTAAGTGGAGAGGCATTAGCAGGAGATAGAAAAACAGGAATTGATGCAGATACAGTAGGTAATATTTGCGACCAAGTAAAAGTATTAGCAGATTTAGGGGTAGAAGTTGGAATTGTTGTTGGAGGAGGTAATTTCTGGAGAGGAAAATATGGACACCAAATGGAAAGAACAACATCAGATTATATGGGAATGCTTGCAACTACAATGAATGGACTTGCACTTCAAGATGCACTTGAAGCACGAGGATTAAAAACAAGAGTTCAAACAGCTATTGAAATGAGACAAATTGCTGAGCCATATATTCGCAGAAAAGCTGTAAAACATTTAGAAAGAGGAAGAGTAGTTATTTTTGCATGTGGAACAGGTAACCCATATTTTTCAACAGATACAGGAGCAGCACTTCGTGCAGCAGAAATAAATGCTGAAGTTATATTACTTGCAAAAACAATTGATGGTGTATATTCAGCAGATCCAAAAGTAGACCCAACTGCTGTAAAATATGATGAAATATCATATACAGATATTTTAACAAAAGACCTAAAAGTAATGGATTCAACAGCAACAGCATTATGTAGAGATAATCAAATTCCATTAATGGTATTTGGAATAGATAAACCTGAAAATATGGTTAAAATAGTAAAAGGCGAAAACATAGGTACAATTGTAAAATAAGAGGAGATTTAAGAAACAGTACTTAAATAAATTATAAATAAAAAATAATAGTGTAGGGGTAGGCGACTTTAATCTGCCCAACGAAAAGAAAACAATTTATGGCAGAAACAAAAAACTGACCAAATATAAAATAAGGAGATAGTATTATGGATTATACAAGTATTGAAGAAAAAATGGAAAAAACAATTAGTGTTTTTAGCGAAAATTTAGCAGAAGTTAGAGCAGGTCGTGCAAATCCTGCAATTTTAAATAAGGTTAAAATTGATTACTATGGAACACCAACACCTATTAATCAAGTAGCAGGAATATCAGTTCCAGAAGCAAGACTTATAGTAATTCAACCTTGGGATGCAAGTATATTAAAAGAAATAGAAAGAGCAATTTTGACATCAGACATTGGAATTAATCCAAACAATGATGGAAAAGTAATACGTTTAGCATTTCCAGAATTAAATGAAGAAAGAAGAAAAGAATTAGTAAAAGATATTAGAAAGACAGCAGAAGAAGCAAAAGTTGCTGTAAGAAGCATTCGTAGAGATGGAATTGATGAGTTCAAGAAAAAACAAAAAGATGCAGAAATTACAGAAGATGATTTACATACAGCAGAAGAACAAATACAAAAAATAACTGATAAAAGAATAGAAGAAATAGATAGAATTTTAGAAAATAAAGAAAAAGAAATAATGAGTATTTAGCATAATAATATGAAAAGAATTAATACATTAAAGATAGGGGCGAGCATTGTTCGTCTGTTACACTTAAGGGTTACCTAAAAAGTGAATTTTAGAGATTACTAAAAGGAGTAAATATGGCATTAGAAGATATTGATTTATATAACCTACCTAAGCATATTGCAATAATTATGGATGGAAATAGAACTTGGGCAAAACAAAAAAGATTAGATTCTAAATTTGGACATAAAGAAGGAGCAAAAACATTAGAAAAAATTGTTAGATATGCAAATAAAATAGGAATAAAACACCTTACAGTATATGCTTTTTCTACTGAAAATTGGAATAGAACTAAAGAGGAAGTAGGAGCATTAATGCTTCTTCTTGGTAATTACTTAGATGATTTTTCAAAAAGAGCAGATACAGAAAATGTAAAAATACAAGTTCTTGGAGATGTTTGTGCATTATCTTCAAGTTTGCAAAATAGTATTAATAAAGCAATTGAGAGAACTAAACAGAATACAGGGGTAGTATTTAATGTTGCTTTTAATTATGGAGGAAGAGCAGAACTTGTTATGGCAACAAAGAAAATAGCAAAATTAGTAGAGAATAAAGAAATGTCTATAGAAGATATTACAGAAGAAACCATAACAAATAATTTATATACTAGTGGTCAACCTGACCCAGAATTACTAATAAGAACAAGTGGCCAAATAAGAACAAGTGGATTTTTACCATGGCAAACAATATATTCTGAGTTCGTTTTTATAAAAAAGAATTGGCCTGATTTTACAGAAGAAGACCTACTAGAAGCAATAAAAGAATATCAAACAAGAACAATTAAAAAGGGTAAATAGAACCCAATTGATGGCAAAAACTAGCATGAAGAAAATAAAATATATTACTTAATTGGAGCGGAATGCAAAAGAAAGGATGGAATTATGGATATAAAAAGAATAACGTCAGCACTACTTGGATTTCCATTAGTAGTAATAATATTAGTTTTTGGAAATAAATATATTGTAGATATTGCATTTGCAGTAGTTGCAGCATTAAGTCTTCACGAATATTTTAATGCTTTTAAAGAAAAAGCACACCCAGTAGTATGGATGGGGTATGTTGCATCAGCACTAATAGCATTTATCCATATAATTCCACTAGAACATGCAATAACTATTGTTAGTGTATTAATACCATCTGCTATTACAATATTATTTTTAGAAGTAATAATAACAAATATGAAAATTAATATAAAAGATATTGCAATTACTTTCTTTGGAATATGTTATATACCATTATTTATAATGTTTATACCTTTGATAAAGGGATTTGAAAATGGAGAAATGTTAGTGTGGTATATATTTGCTTGTGCTTGGGGTACAGATATATTTGCATATATGGTGGGAAAATGGATTGGAAAACATAAATTTAGCGAAATTAGCCCAAATAAAAGTATAGAAGGTTGTATAGGTGGAATAATAGGAGCAGTTTTAATATCATTTCTATTTACAAGTATATTTAATACATTTTTTGAAATGCAATTCTCATATGCTTATACAATATTGATTTCAATAGTATTAAGTATTGTAGGTCAAATTGGAGATTTTGCAGCGTCTAGCATAAAAAGATATGTTGGAATAAAAGATTTTAGCAATCTAATACCAGGACATGGAGGAATGTTAGATAGAATAGATAGTGTTATATTTATAGCACCATTTGCATACATGCTTTTAAGATTATTATAGGGGGAAGAGCAGTTTGATAGTTTTTTTAATAACAGCTTTAAAAGTAATATTGCTATTAGGATTTTTAATTTTTATACATGAGGGTGGTCATTTTATTGTAGCAAAACTTTGCAAAGTTAAAGTTAATGAATTTGCAATAGGATTTGGACCTACTATATGGAAAAGTAAAAATACCCAAACCAAATATGCACTTAGATTAATTCCTCTTGGTGGATTTGTAAGTATGGAGGGAGAAGAAGAACGCTCTGAGGAAGAAGGTTCTTTTAGTAAAACAAGCATTCCAAAAAGAATTGCAATTGTAATTGCAGGACGGAATGGTTAATATTGTATTTGGACTTTTAGTATATTTCATACTTGTAGCAAGTATAGGAAATTATGTATCACAAGAAATTGAACTAGTAGACAATAGATATGGTGCATATACAGCTGGAATAGAAGTAGGGGACAAAATTGTAAAAATAGATAATAAGAGGATAAGAAATAAAAGTGATATTGAAGAATGCCTAGAAGCATCTAAAGGAAACGAAATAATAGTTACAGTAAAAAGAAATGATAAGTTAATGGAAATAAAAGTATTACCAACAGCTATTGCTGGTAAAGATACGGGAATTTATTTAGGAACTTCAGGTGAAGAAATTACAACTAAAATTGTAGCGGTTTATCCAGGAAGTCCAGCTGAAGCAGAGGGTATAGAAGTAAATGATGTTATTTTAAAAATTAACGGAAAAGATGTAGAGGATGATCCGTATAAAGTAGTAGAATATATAAGAGAAAATGAAGAAAAAACTTGTGTATTTACCATTAAAAGAAAAGATGAAATAAAAGAAATAGTTGTAACTCCAAATACTACTTATACGTATTTATTAGGAGTACAATTTAAAAAAGCAGAAAATAATTTTGTAAATAATGTTTACTATGGTTTTTGGGATACAGTAGATTTTTCATTATCGATTGTAGATAACTTAAAAATGATGTTTACAGGAAAAGTTAATGCAAATCAGTTAATGGGTCCAATTGGAATATCTGGGATAGTTGCAGATACAAAAGGAATTAGCGATTTTATTTATATAGTTGCACTAATTTCACTGTCACTTGGAGTAACTAATCTTTTGCCATTTCCACCACTTGATGGGGGGAAAGTAGTAATCTATATATTAGAAGCTATAAGAAGAAAACCAATGAAAGAAAAAACAGAAATGACAATTCAAATGTTAGGCTTTGCAATTCTAATTGGATTATCAATATTTGTTAGTTATAATGATATATTAAGAATCTTTTAAATTAAATTCCAGGTTACAAAAACTGGAATTTAATTTAAAAAAGCATTGCATAAAAAGACAAAGTATGTTACATTATAAAAGAAAGGTCGGTGAAGAAATATGATGAATACAAAAACTTTAAAATTAAACAAATTAAATTTAAAAGAATACTTAGACAAAAGAAAAGAAAGAGATGAAGAATATAAAGAGTATGTAAATAATTTAATTAACAAAGCAGAAAAAAGTATAAAAGAAGGAAGGGTAAGACCAATTGAATGTATAATAAAAGAAATAGAAGAAGAATATGGGTTGATGCCTAGATGAATAACTATATTATACAAACAACTGGTGATTACGATGATTCTCTTAGAAAGATTCTTAGAAACCTACATTTTTTGTCTCCAAGTATAGCAAAGAACTTTTATAATAATTTACTTCAAAAGATAGAATTGTTAAAGATATTTCCCAAAATGTATCAAATTTCAAAGGATAATCCTGAATATAGAAAAATAAAAGTTAAAAAATATATTCTATTATATAGAATTGAAAAAAACATTATATACATAATTGACATATTTCATGAAAAATCAAAAGTTTTTAATAATCAAGATTAATTTATAAATCTTTAAAAAATCCAAATAAAATTTAGAAAAATTAAATATTTATTGTTTTAAATTTCGACATCTTATGATAGAATAACCAATGTATAAAAGGGAGGCTTATTTTGATGCAGGAAGAATTAAAAACAGTAAAAGAAATATTTAGCGATTATAATCAAGATGCAGTTATTAATAAATGTAAAATAGAGAAGATAAGTTTGTTTAAGAAGATAAATAAACTAGAACTTGATTTAAGATGCTGTGAATATATAAAAATAAAAGAATTGTTGGACTTTGAAAATTATTTGAAGTCTAGATTTAGTATAGAAAATATTGAAATAGAAACATTGTATGAAGAAAATGTAGAACTTCCAAGCATTGAAAGTGTATGGAAAAGCATTGTGGAATATATGTCTTTAAAATATCCATTAACAAAGGTGCTATTACAAAATAGCAAAGTACAAGTGCAAGATAATATAGTAACAGTAACAGTTTTTGTAAATGGTGTAGATTTTTTGTGTGCAAGAGGGTTTGATAAAACTTTAGAAGGTATATTAAAGAGTTTATATGGAAAAACATACAAGGTTAAGTATATAGAAGATATTAATGAAGAAGAAATACAAAAAATAGAACAAAAATCTAAGATGACAGAAAAGTATGAAATAGAAAAAGCAATTAGTGAAGCTCAAAGTATAATGGAAGAAAAAGATGAAACTACAGAAAATATTGAAGAAAATGTAGGGGCAGGCCAAGTGTCTGCCCAAGAAGAAACACAAATTCCACAAGAAGAAGTGCAAGAAGAAAAAACACCAGTAATTTTAGGAAGAAACGGAAATATTAAAGATACATTAGTAAATGTTAGTGATATATCAATAGATAGTGGAAAAGTAGCGTTAGAAGGTGAAATTTTAAATACAGATTCACGTGAATTAAAAAGCGGAAAATTCCTTCTAATGTTTGATTTATATGATGGTACGAGTACCATAACTTGTAAGGCATTTGTTGAAGCAGAAAAGGCACAAAGTGTTATAAAAAGACTTAGTGAAGCAAAAGCTGTAAAAATTTCAGGAACAGCACAATTTGACCCATATGCTAAAGAAATAGGAGTTATTTCAAATGTAATTGTGGAAGTTCCAGCAAAGAAAAAACAAGAAAGAATGGATTATGCTGAAACAAAAAGAGTAGAGCTACATATGCATACGCAAATGAGCCAAATGGACGGAATGACATCTGCTACAGACCTTATAAAAAGAGCCATGAAATGGGGATGGAAATCTATTGCAATTACAGACCATGGTGTTGTACAAGCCTTTCCAGAAGCACATAAGTTATTAGGAAGAGATAATCCAGATATGAAAGTAATATATGGAGTAGAAGCATATCTTGTACCAGATAAAACGCCAAGTGTAAGTTTTCCTAAAAAACAAGATATAGATACTGAATATTGCGTGTTAGATATAGAAACGACTGGACTATCATTTAGAACAGAGAAAATAACAGAACTTGGTGCAGTTATTTATAAAAATGGAGAAATAATAGATGAATTTGAATGCTTTGTAAATCCAGAAAAGCCGATATCAGCTGAAGTAGTTGAAGTTACACATATCACAGATGAAATGGTAAAGGATGCAGAAACAATAGAAACAATACTTCCTAAATTTTTAGAATTTATTGGGGATAGAGTTATAGTTGCACATAATGCAGATTTTGATGTTGGATTTATAAAATATAATGCAGAAAAACTTGGTATAAAGATAGAAAACACATATATAGATACTTTAAGACTTGCAAAAGATTTATTCCCAGATTATAAAAAATATAAATTGGGAATTATTGCAGAAAAACTTGGTATAAAGGTAGATGTTGCACACCGTGCTTTAGATGATGTTATTACATTAGTTAAGGTGTTTAAAGTAATACAAGATATGTTAAAAGAAAAAGGTGCAAAGACTGTAAACGATATAGACAAACTAGAAGAAGGAAAAGCAGATTTTAAAAAACTACCTAGTTACCATGCAATTATACTTGCAAAAAATTATGTAGGATTAAAGAATTTATATAAACTGGTATCTTTTTCGCATATTGACTACTTTTATAAAAAACCAAGAATTCTAAAATCATTATACAAAAAATACTCTGAAGGCTTAATACTAGGTAGTGCTTGTGAAGCTGGTGAATTATATAGAGCAATTGTAGCAGGAAAAACTGATGAAGAAGTAGAACAAATTGCAAAGGACTATGATTATTTAGAAATACAACCAAATGGAAACAATATGTTTATGGTGCGTAATGGTACTGTACCAGATGAAGAGACATTACAAGATATTAACAAAAAAATTGTAAAATTAGGTGAAAAATTAGGAAAACTTGTAGTAGCAACATGTGATGTTCATTTTATTGATCCTCAAGATGAAATTTATAGAAGAATTTTAATGGCAGGACAAGGATATGATGATGCTGATGAACAAGCTCCACTTTACTTAAGAACTACTAATGAAATGATAGAAGAGTTTAAATATTTAGGGTTAGATAAAGCATACGAACTAGTAGTAACAAACACTAATAAAATTGCTGATATGTGTGAACAAATTAGCCCTATATCAGATGAAAAGTGTCCACCACATATTGATGGCTGTGAACAACAAATTGAAGATATTGCTATGACAAAGGCAAAGGAGTTATATGGTGATCCATTACCACAAATTGTAAAAGAAAGACTAGATAAAGAACTACAATCAATTATAAAAAATGGATTCTCTGTAATGTATATTATAGCTCAAAAACTAGTATGGAAATCAAATGCAGATGGATACATAGTAGGTTCACGTGGATCTGTACGGTTCATCATTTGTGGCAAATATGACAGGTATAACAGAGGTAAATTCACTTCCTGCTCATTACAGATGTCCAAATTGTAAGTATTCAGATTTCACAGATTATGGATATAAAAATGGATTTGACTTACCAGATAAAGATTGTCCTAAATGTGGACACAAATTAGATAAAGATGGAATGGATATACCTTTTGAAACTTTTCTTGGATTTAATGGAGATAAAGAACCAGATATAGACTTAAACTTCTCAGGAGAGTATCAAGCAAAAGCACATAAATATACTGAGGTAATATTTGGAAAAGGAACCACATTTAAAGCAGGTACAATAGGTACTATTGCAGATAAAACGGCATTTGGATATGTTAAAAAGTATTATGAAGAAAGAGGAATACCAATTAATAATGCAGAAGCAATAAGACTTGCAAAAGGTTGTACTGGTATAAAAAGAACAACTGGACAACATCCAGGTGGAATTATAGTTGTACCAAAGGGAAGAGAAATTTATGAATTCTGTCCAATACAACATCCAGCAGATGACTCTACATCAGATATCATTACAACGCATTTTGATTATCACTCTATAGACCAAAACTTATTAAAACTTGATATACTAGGACACGACGATCCAACAGTAATAAGGATGTTACAAGATATTACAGGAATAGACCCAACTAAAATTCCACTTGATGATAAAGAAACAATGTCCATATTTTCTGGAACAGCTGCACTAGGAGTAACACCTGAACAAATACATTCAGAAGTAGGCAGTTTTGGAGTTCCTGAATTTGGAACAAAATTTGTAAGGGGAATGCTTCTTGATACAAAACCAAAAACATTTGATGAATTAATACGTATTTCAGGATTATCACATGGTACAGACGTATGGCTTGGAAATGCACAAAGCTTAATTGAAGAAGGAACAGTAACTCTAGACCAAGCAATATGTTGTAGAGATGATATAATGATATACTTAATGAAAAAAGGATTAGAACCAAACCCAGCATTTAAGATAATGGAAACAGTTCGTAAAGGGAAAGCACTAAAAGATCCAGCAAAATGGGCAGAATATGTTAAAATGATGAAAGAGCATGATGTACCAGATTGGTATATAAAATCCTGTGAAAAAATTAAATATATGTTCCCTAAAGCTCATGCAGCAGCATATGTAACAAATGCTTTTAGAATAGCGTGGTTTAAGGTACATGAGCCACTTGCTTATTATGCAGCATATTTTTCAATACGTGCAAAGGCTTTTGATAGTGATGTAATGATTCACGGAAAAGAAAAAGTAAAAAACAAAATGAAAGAAATAGAATTAATGGGAAATACTGCAACTGCTAAAGACAAAGATATGTATGATGACTTGGAGATTGTACTTGAAATGTATGAAAGAGGACTTAAATTCTTACCAATTGATTTGTATGAATCAGATTCTAAGAAGTTTTTAGTACAAGATGATGCAATACGTCCACCATTAAATAGTATACCTGGTCTTGGAGGAGTTGCAGCAGAAAGTATAATTGAAGCAAGAATTGATGGAAAATTCATGTCCATAGATGATTTAAAAATTCGCTCAAAAGCAGGAAAATCAGTAATAGAAATGCTTACAAATGCAGGATGCCTAGAAGGAATGAGCCAAAGTAACCAAATGAGTTTGTTTGGATAGGAGGAATAGATTATGATTTTTGAAGAGATTTTTTCTGTAAGAAATATAATAATATATTTAATAATAATGAATTTAATTGCTTTTTTATCTATGTTTATAGATAAAAAGAAAGCAAAATGGGGAAGATGGAGAATTCCAGAAGATACATTGTTTTTGTATGCAATCTTAGGTGGTACAATTGGAAGTATTGCAGGAATGTATACATTTAGACATAAAACAAAGAAACCAAAGTTTTATATAGGTATGCCGGCTTTACTTGTGCTACAGATACTTGCGGTTGTGGCATTTATGATATAATACACGAAATATCGAAAAACAATAAAAAAGTATTGACAAACAAAAATAATAGGCATATAATTTCAATTGTTTAAGAAACTTAAACTTTATGCAACTAGTTAAAAGTTAATCATGAAGAGTTAAGAGTACAAAATTCTTCGAGTTTTGTTAGGAGGGAATATATATGCGAAAAGCAGTATATGGAAGTTTATTTTTAAGTATTTTACATTCAATCTTATTTTTTGGCCAAGATTTAGGTATATCTGTACTTTTATTTGCTATACCTACAATATTTTTACTTATCACAATGCTAAAAAAGCATGATAAAGTAAAAAACAAGAATGCTTTATATTTAGCTATACCAATTTTATTATTAAGTAGTACATATTTATTTTTTAACAATGAATTCTTTAATGTAGTAAATATGATTGCTATACCACTTTTATTAGGCTCAATGATTGTATGGGCTACAGTTGATACATTCAAAATAAGAACATTATTAGGAAAATCTATAAATTTAGTTATAGGGTCTTTAGAATTTATACCAAATGCACTAAAACTTATAAAAGAAGCCTTTTTATTAAAAAATAGTACTGATGAAATTAAAAACAAGAAAATAAAACAAATAGGAATTGGAATATTGTGTTCTTTACCATTATTATTAATAATACTTGCACTATTAATATCAGCAGACGGAATTTTTGCAAATATGTTTGGCGGATTATACGATAAAATAATGTATATTTTTAATACTGAATTTTGGTTAAGAGTTATACTTGTAGGAATTGTAACTATATATCTTGTATGTATTGTCTATAATATAGCATATAAAGAAAGCACATTAAACAGTGCAAATTCTACACAATTTTCATGGAATCTTAAAGTTGATGGAACAATAGTAAATACAATTCTTACTATAATTAATGTTGTGTATTTATTGTTTAGTTCAATCCAAATCTTATATGTACTTAGATATTTATTTGTAAACCCATTAAGTATGGTAGGAGATTTTGAGTTTGCAGAATATGCAAGACAAGGTTTCTTTCAACTAATGTTTGTATCATTTATCAATTTTGTAATAATCATTGTTACAAATTCGAACAATAAAGAGAAAAACATTGAAAATAAATATACTAAAATTATGAATGTACTAATGGCAATATTCACAATTATAATTGCAGTATCAGCATTTATGAGAATGAACTTGTATGAAAGAGAATATGGTTATACATTTTTAAGATTAATGGTATATGTAACTTTGGTAACAGAAATTATAATGATAATACCTACAATTGTTTACATTGTAAAAGGTAAATTTAATATATTTAAAACATATTTTGTTATAGCAATTACAATGTATACTATAGTTAATTTCGTAAATATTGATGCTATAATTGCTAGAAAAAATGTTAATAGATATATTAATAAAGATGAAATAACTACTAAAAGAGATATTGATTTTACATACCTAAAATACAACACAGGAACAGATGCTATACCAGAAATTGTAAGACTTTATAATAATGTTAGTGATGAAAACTTAAAAAGAGAAATTAATAATTATTTATATAATCAATATGCTACTGTAAAAGAAAAAAGCAATTGGCAAGAGTTTAATATATCAAAACAAAAAGCAAAATCTATTTTAGAAAAAATGAATTTAAGCTATATACAAAAAAACTATAAAAACAATAACAGATATAATGATTACAATTATAATATTTAACAAAATAGTATAATACATTAAACATTCTCCAAAAATAATATATAAATCTAATATAAGTGGTATAGAGTCGGGGAAACTTGCTTTTGGCAAAAATGAAAAGATAAAAATAACATGTAAGGGAGGGCTCTATGTCCGCCCAAAGAATAGCTACATAAAAAGAGGAGATTAGTATGAAAGTAACAGGAAATAAGAGTATTTCAAGTTTAATTAAGATATTTCTACAAGTTTTAATAGGAATTGGTGCAATAGTGCTTATATTATTGCCATTATTATTACAAAAATATATACAATACATAAATCCAACATTAGATTACTATCCAGCACTACTACTTTTATATGTATCAGGTATTCCTGCAATTATTATAGTATATGAATTTATAAAACTATTTGGTTCTTTAAAAGCGGATAATCCATTTGTAGAAAATAATGTAAAATCATTAAAAATTTCATCACTTTGTTCTGTTATAATTGCTATAGAATATGGAGTAGGAATGTTTTTAGTTACAAATTCTATATTTGGAATAATTATAGTAGGAGTATTTATAATAGCATGGCTTGGATTATACATACTTTCAGAGCTACTACAAAAAGCAATAGAGTATAAAGAAGAAAATGATTTAACAATATAAAAAGGGGGAGAGATATGGGAATTATAGTTAATTTAGATGTTATGATGGCCAAAAGAAAAATCTCTTCTTCTGAACTTGCAGAAAAGATAGGTATTACAACAGCGAATTTATCAATACTAAAAACAAATAAGGGGAAGGCTATTAGATTTTCAACTTTAGAGAAGATATGCGAAGTGTTGGATTGCCAGCCAGGAGATATATTAGAGTATAGAAAATAATAGAGGAAATACCTCTATTATTTCTTGTATTCATAACTACTACACATAGATTCATCAGGATTTTTTGTAGAACAATTTTCTACAGGTGTAACTACAATTTGTTTTAATGTACATTCTTGTTCTTTTCCATTATTATATTTACAACTAGATACTGTACAATTTATTTTTTGATTTTCTTCCATCAAAATAACCTCCTTGTTGTTAAGTTTTATATTAGTATTTGCATATTTGGCTATTTTTATAACATTAAAATAGAATATTTTAACAAATTATAAAAAGATTAATGTTGTTCTTTGTTTTTTGCTTTTTCATCTAGTTTTTTTACATCATTTGTTTCAATGCTTCTATTGCAACATTCTTGTGGTTTTTTATAACTTAAATACCAATTAAATCCATTTTGGTTTTTCCCGAATTTCTTGTAATCTTTCTTCTAATGCACAAAATGTTTGGGGTGTAGGAACAATAATAGGGTCATCTGGACACCAGTTAGCAGGTGTTGATGCTTTATTACAATCTGCAACTTGTAAAGCCTCCAAAAGTCTTAGTATTTCAGGAATACATCTTCCAACATTCATAGGGTATACTAAAATTGCACGAACAATTCCTTTATCATCAATAATAAATACATTTCTAACAGTTTCAGTATTACTAATATCATTTGAAATCATACCATATTTTCTAGCAATAGTACCATTTCTATCTGCTATAATTGGGAACGGTATACGTATACCAGTTCTTAAGTATATATCATACATCCATGCAAGATGTGAAGAATTACTATCAACACTAAGTCCAATCAAACAAGTATTCTTATTTTTAAAGTATGTATCAGCTTTAGCAAATGCAATCATTTCAGTAGTGCAAACTGGAGTAAAATCACCAGGATGAGAAAAAAGAACAACCCATTTTCCTTTGTAATCATTCAAAACTATATTTCCCATAGTAGAAACAGCTTCAAAGTCAGGTGCATACATACCAATACGTACATTTCCGTTCATCATTACTTCATAATCCATAAAATAAACTCCCTTCATTTTTTGTATATAATATGAAAATGGAAGAGATTTTGTTACTGTTTTAATAATATTACAAAATAAAATGTGTAGAAAATAAGTAAATTTAGTTGAAATGGCAATAAAATTATGTTAATATTATGTATAAATTTAGTAAAAATTCTCCTGTGCTACTTTAAGACAGGCATAAATGTAACTAATTAACAAGTAAAAGACAATTGTCGAGAAAGGAGAAAAAGAATGACTAGAGAATTACATCAGTATGATGGATATGTAGGAAAACCAATTTTTCAGAAAAGGAAAAATTATAGCACATATTATGATGCTCCTACTGATAGGCAATGTACTATTCCAATTCGGGATATTACTGAAGTGAAACAAGAACTGCAACAAAAATACGGAGGTGCATAAAGGTAATACTTTAGATTAAAAAGAAAACTTGAGGCGACCAAAATTGGAACCTCAAGTTTTACGTTTACAATTCTAATTTAGGCTGATATTTCTCAAGCCACATGTTTACTTGGCAAAGGTAAGCCATAAGTTGTGGCCCTTGCATAAGTTGCCCAAACCAAGGTCTTGTAAAAGCATTTCCATCAGTTTCTAAAATTTCTAAAATATACTTTTTATCAAGTAAATCATTAATAGGTGCATTAGGTTTTTGCATAATATCTGTAAGCATTTGCTTTACTGCTTTTAAGTAGGTAGGGTTATGTGTTTTTGGATAAGGACTTTTCTTTCTATTTACAATTTCATCTGGCAATAAATCACGAACTACATAACGAAGTAATCCTTTTTCACGTCCATTTAATGCTTTTATTTCCCAAGGAACATTCCACATATATTCAACCAATCTGTAATCGCAGAAAGGAACTCTTAATTCTAATCCATTATACATACTCATTCTATCTGATCTATCTAATAATGTTTGCATGAACCAATTTAATGTAAGATATGATATTTTTCTTTTTTCTGCAGTTTCTATTGAATCACAGTCTAATATCTCTACATTTGATAAACTTTCTTTGTATCTATAATCAATATATTCTTTTAAATTGATTTTTTTTGTAATATCTTTATTTAACAAATTCTGCCTTTCATCTAATGCAATAGACCACGGAAAAGTATTACTTTTTAGTGCATCTTCACGGAAAAACCATGGATATCCTGCAAAAATTTCGTCAGAGCATTCACCGAGATACTGCAACAGTTGCACCTTGTTTTATATTTTTACAGAACAATAATAAAGAAGAATCAACATCAGCCATTCCAGGAAAGTCTCTTGCAATCATAGCATCTTCTAAAGTATTTGCAAGCTCTGGTGTATCAATTACAATTCTATGATGATTTGTATCGAAATGTTTTAACATTACATCTATATAGTAATTATCTGAGTTTGGCTGAAAATCACTTTTAACAAAGTTTTTATCATTATCTACATAATCTACTGAATAAGTATCAAGTTTTGGTAAGTTATTCTCTTTATAGTAATTCGAAATATAAGCTGTAATAATACTAGAATCAAGCCCCCCAGAAAGCATAGCACAAAGTGGTACATCTGTTACAAGCTGTCTTTTTATAGCATCCTCTAATAAATAGTGTACATTTTTACAAGTAGTTTCAAAATCATCTGTATGAGGTTTACTTTCTAATTTCCAATATTCTTCTATATGTAGTCCAGATTTATTATATATAGCAAAATGTGCAGGTTTTATTTCTAGAATATCTTTAAATACACTTGTTCCAGGAGTGTGAGCAGGACCAATACCTAATAATTCTCCAATTCCTTGTTTATCTATTTTTAATTCTACTAAAGGATGTTTAATTAGTGCTTTAACTTCTGATGCAAAAATTAAGTTATCATCTACAATAGTATAATATAATGGCTTTATTCCAAAATGATCTCTTGCTAAAAATAATTCTTGTTTAGTTTCATTCCAAATAGCAAAACTAAAAATACCATTAAAACGTTTTACAATATCACTACCAAAATAGATAAATGCCTTTAATATTACTTCTGTATCACAATAACCTTTAAAATCAAATCCCGCTTCTATAAGTTCTTTTCTAATGTCATTTGTATTATATAATTGGCCATTATATACAATTGTATATGTATTTTCATTATGAGTTACACTCATAGGTTGATGACCATTTTCAGGATCTAAAATAATTAATCTACGGTGTCCTAAATTTATATGTTCATTAATATAAAAATTTTCTTCATCAGGGCCACGCTTTGAAAGTGCTTTTGTCATATCATTGATAATATCTTTTTTATTAGATATATCATGTTTTAAGTTTACAAAACCGAACTAAACCACACATATAATAAATCAACTCCAATATAAAATTTATACTTTAGTATATGCAGTTTTCTAAAAAATGTAACAAAATAAAAAGATTCACCTAAAAAAATAGGTGGGACCCAAAGCACAAAACAAGGAATTTTTCATAATATGTATAAGGTGATAATATGAGAAAATTATTAAAAGAATTATATGAAGATGCAAAAAATATTCAAAGAAAAGATCCTGCGGCAATTAATATATGGTATGTATTATTCCTATATCAAGGTTTTCATACATTAGTTTTTCATAGAATAGGACACTTTTTATATAGGCATAAATTATTTTTTTTAGCAAGATTAGTCTCACAAATTGGAAGATTTTTTACAGGAATAGAAATTCATCCCGGTGCTAAAATTGGTAGGAGATTATTTATAGACCACGGGATGGGGATAGTGATAGGGGAAACGGCTACAATAGGAAATGATTGTACAATATATCATGGAGTAACATTAGGAGGAACAGGAAAAGATAAAAATAAACGTCATCCTGATTTAGGAAATAATGTAATGGTAGGTTGTGGTGCAAAAATATTAGGACCAATAAAAATAGGAAATAATGTAAAAATAGGTGCTAATGCTGTTGTAGTAAAAGCGGTTGAAGATAATAGTACTATAGTTGGAATACCACGGAAAGGTTATAGAAAAACAAAAATAATCTTTTCTCTTCACAATTTTCTTATGAAATGATATAATAATGAAAAATGTAGAAAAAGAGGTAGAATTTTATGAAAAAACCAGAATTACTAGCACCAGCAGGTTCTTTTAATAAAGCAAAAATAGCATTTTTATATGGAGCAGATGCAGTATATGCAGGAACGTCTACTCTTTCATTAAGAACAAGAGCTGAAATGGAAGATGATGACTTATTTAAAACAATTAAATATGCGCATTCTATTGGAAAAAGAGTTTATGTTGCAATAAATATTTATGCTTGGGATAACATGTATGATGAAGTAAAAAAACAAGCTAGAATTTTAAATGAGTTGAAAGTAGATGGAATTATTGTAGCAGATGGTGGAGTAGTAGATGTTATAAAAGAAGAAGCGCCTAATATAGATATACATATAAGTACTCAAAGTAATGTTGTGAGTTACCATAGTGCAAATTTCTGGCATTCTAATGGAGCAAAACGTGTTATACTTGCACGCGAACTTAATAAGGAACAAATTAAAGATATTATAACCAATACACCTACAGAATTAGAAACAGAAATGTTTATTCATGGAGCCATTTGTTTTGGATATTCTGGAAGATGCTTTTTAAGCGATTTTTTAGCTTCTAGAAGTGCAAATTTAGGGGATTGTGCACAAAGTTGTAGATGGGCATATAATTTATATGCTGAAGAAGCTAATAATCCAGGAAACTTAATGCCAATAGAACACGATGAAAAGGGTACATATATTTTTTCTTCTAAAGATTTATGCTTAATTAAAGAAATACCAGAAATAGTAGATATGGGTATTGATAGCTTAAAAATAGAGGGGAGACTTAAAACTGAATATTATCTAGCAACAGTTGTAAATGCTTACAGAAATGCTATTGATGATTATATGAAAAATCCAAATAACTACGATTATACAAAATATCTTGATGAATTAGAAAAAGTAAAAACAAGAGGATTAACAACTTTTTATTTTAATGACAGAAACAATAAGGATTTTCAAGAATATGAAGGAAAGCAATATAATCCAAATTATGAATTTGGTGGAAAAGTTTTAGAGTATAATGAAGATAAATCTATTGTTGAAATAAAAAACAAATTAACAGTAGGAGATACTTTAGAAATAATTATTCCTGGACAAATTGAAAACTATAAATTTACAATTGATAAATTATTTGACCCAGAAACAGATGAAGAAATAGAAACAGTAAATCCAGGAAAAGCAGGACAAACTGTAAAAATGCATGTACCTATAAAAGTCCAAGAAAATTGGATTTTAAGGAGAAAAAAGTAGACATAAATATAAAGTTGTGCTATAATATAATTGCTTTAAATAATTGCGAAAGGATGGTACTCTGATTATGAGTAAACGGAAACGACAGATTGAGAAACAAAAAAAGAACAGCTCAAGCAGAAATTAAAAGCTGCTAAGAAGTTGCGGCAGAAGCATGATCCAAACAAGTGGGAGGAGAAAAAAGCACGAAAACAGCTGTTGTCGTAAGGATAACTACCAATAAGGTATTGTCCTTCATCCAGAATTAGTATGTATTATTACTACAAATAAAAAGCATCAGTCACTATAAGTACTATAGGATACTGATGCTTTTTATTAATTATAGAAAATAATAATGCGAATAGTATTATTGCAAATCAAAAAACAGTAGTATGCAGATTATTGCACTTTTTCTAAATAGATAGATAAGAAGAAACCTATTAATAACAATATAATACATATCACACCTTGCAAATCAAAACTAAAGCCAGGATATAATACAAAAATTGAGCCAAGTACAAATCCTAAAATTGTATAATATGTTTGTGTAGGAAAATTATTTAAGCAATATTTAGAAATGTTTAAAAATACATATCCTCCTAATATTAGACCAATCCCCATAGGAACTAACACATAAAAATCAAGTGTTGATATTGATACTAAATATATATCATATATTCCCATAATCATTAATAAAACTGTACTACTAATCCCGAGGAATAACCACTCCAATACTCATTATAAAACCTGCTAAAATTAAATATAAAAAACCAGTGTTATTTTGTAGGGCATAGGAAGTACAATTTTCGATATATAGTAATAACAAAGTTAATAAAAATGTAATTAACGTATATATAAGATAATGTAGTCTAAAACCCTTTTGTTTATTAGCTGTTTTAATTAAAGTTGGAATTCCTCCTATAATTATTCCTATAAAACAAAACATTGTTCCGAGTTGTAAAATTATTAAACAAAAACCTTAGTAAATTACCAAAAACAATTATTCCTATACTGGTACCAATTAGTATTGGTAATAAAAATTTCATATTATTTTTTACATCTTTAAAAAAGTTTAATACACTATCTAACAGTTTTTCATATATTCCAAAAATAACACATAAAACCCCACTGCTTATTCCTGGAAGTATAGCACCAGCACCAATAGCTATTCCTTTAATACAAGATAAAATAAAATTCATAAAGCTTCACCTAAAACTATATGTATGCTATTTTTAAAATTAAATAACCTAATATGTTTATTAAGAAAGAGTATAGGGTCAACTATAATAAAACTTAACCGATTTCTTACATACAATAGATTTTTCTTATATAATATGCTACAATTTATAATATAAAAGATAGGGAGTAGTTATATGGAAAATATACCAATTTTTTTAATAGAAATGTTAAACAAACAATATGGTAATTTACAAGCAGATAAAATTATAGAAGGGTATAGAGCTAAAAGAAAAGTGACACTTAGAGTTAATAATTTAAAAACTGATTTGAACACTGTAAAAACTGAATTTGATAAGTTAGGTATAAAATATGAAACTGTAAAGTTTTATGAAAATGCTTTAATTATAGATAATGCAAGCAAAAAGGATTTACAAGCACTTGAAATGTATGAAAAAGGTGAAATATACTTACAAAGTTTATCTTCAATGCTTCCTCCAATAGTACTAGACCTACAACCTAATATGGATATTTTAGATATGTGTGCAGCTCCACGGAGGAAAAACTACAGAATTAGCTGCTATTTCAAACAATGAAACACATATCACCGCTTGTGAAATGAATCATATTAGATTAGAAAGATTGAAGTATAATATAGAAAAACAAGGGGCTACATGTATATATACAATGGAAAAAGATGCAAGATGTATTGATGATTTCTTTTCCTTTGATAGTATTTTACTAGACGCACCTTGTAGCGGAAGCGGAACATTAAATATAAATGATGTAAATATTGAAAAAACATTTACTACTAAATTAATAGAGAAATCTGTTTCTAGCCAAGTATCATTATTAAGAAAAGCACTTAAAATTTTAAAATCTGGTAAAGAAATGGTGTATTCTACTTGCTCAATTTTGCTCCAAGAAAATGAAGAAGTTGTAAATAAAATTATTAAAGAAGCAAATGCCGAAATTGTTCCAATAGAGTTTTATGGAATAGAGGATTTACCGACTCTTCCAACTAAAATAGAAGGAACCTTTTGTGTGGCTCCAAATGAATTATATGAGGGGTTCTTTATTGCTAAGATAATGAAGAAAAACTAAGAATAGAAATTAGGCGTAGCCTAATTTCTATTCTTGAAATTCTTTGTTTAATTTACAAATTGCTTTTGTTTCAATTCTTGACACATAAGAACGGGAAATCCCAAGCATACTGGCAATTTCATTTTGTGTCTTTGGTTTTTTTCCACCCAAACCAAAACGAAGTTCTAAAATTGTTTTTTCTCTATCTTTTAAAACAACTTTCATCTTTTCATATAGCTTTTTAACTTTCATTTTTAAATCTATTTCATCTTCAATAGATTTATCTTCTGTTTCTAACACTTCCATTAACGTAACTTCGTTGTCATCTTTGTCTTTTCCAATAGGTTCATTTAAATATACTTCGGATTTTGTTTTTTTACTAGAACGTAAAAACATTAGTATTTCATTTTCAATACATCTTGCAACATATGTAGCAAGTTTTATATTTTTTGAAGAATCAAAACTATTAATTCCTTTTATTAAGCCAATTGTACCAATTGAAATTAAATCATCTTGGTCTATATTTGTGGTGGCATATTTTTTACTAACGTGAGCAACTAATCTTAAGTTTCTTTCTATTAATATATTACGAGCTTCCTCGTCACCATTTGCCAATCTTTCTAAGCAATTTTTTTCCTCTTCAATAGATAATGGTTCAGGAAAAAGATTACTGCTTTGTATGTAACCTACAACAAATATTGCGGACTTTAAAAATGCAAAAAAACCAGATATTGAAAGGGCTAACATAAACTGCACCTCCATATAAAACTATATAGTGATTATATGTTCTAAAAAAATAATTGTGCCTGACCATATAAAATATTTTGAAAACGACTTGATTTTATATCATAATTTGTATATAATTTGTACATACTATAAATTAGGAGGTGCGTAATATGGCACTAATTAGACCTTGTGCTGATTTGAGGAATAACTATAATGAGATTTCGAGAATTTGTCATGAAACTAAAGAGCCTATATATATTACAAAAAATGGATGTAATGACTTGGTTATTTTAAGCGATGAAACATATGAAACAATAATTAAAACAACAAAAGAAACAGAAGAAGAAAGAATTGATAGGCTAGTTGCAAAACATTTCGATAAACATTATGATACATTTGAAGAATTTCAAAAAGATATATTTGTAAAAATTGAAGAAGCACTTAAAGATGTAGATGAAGGTAACTGCCGTACAATGGATGAATTTTGTGCAGAAATGGAGGAAAAGTATGATTTATCTTAATAAATACATTATAAGACCTTCTCCTTCATTTGAAAATGAATTACAAGAAACATACTTGTATATAAAATTCAAATTAAAAGAACCTATTACAGCTAAAAGGATTTATAAAACAATAAAAAAGGAAATATATTCTTTACAATATTTCCCCGAAAGACATATTAAAATTACTGATTATAAAGATAAAAAAAGAAACCTACATAGATTGTTAATTTATAATTATGTCATTATCTATGAAGTAGTTAATGATACTCGGGCAAGTTTTTATTTTACATATATTTCATAATACTCAAAATTATTTAAACCAAATATAATTTAATCAAATTTATTTTTATCTTAAAGTATTTCAATAGAATACAAAACAATATTTCTAAAATTGACATTCTTTACATAAAGTGATATACTTGTTTAGCAACTGTCAATAAAGACTTATATACATATGGAGGGAACAAGTATGTTTAAAAATTTCAAATAATTTCATGGTTGCTAATTTGGATTGCTTGGGATATGTTTTGGCTTGCACGCACTGTAACAGATGAAAACCAATTAAAAGAAAATGAAGCATATCTTTTTAATGAGTTGCAAATGCTACTTTCTACAACTGAATACAGAAAGGTTTTATATTCACCAAATCTTAAAAGATATAGTTGGAATTCTACTGTATCATATGAAGATGACGAATTAATCTATTGCTTAAACTTACTGCGTAATGATGGTGTGACTTATCATGCCATTCTTAGGTATAATTACATTCATGTTGTTTCTAAGAACGCATCGTAGCATTAATGCAACCGAGTTTTGTAAGAAATACGAAGTAATTGAAGAATGAAAAAATGTACCTTAAGGACAGTAAATTAGGTAAATGCCTAGCTTGCTGTCCTTTTTCATTTGACAAGTACTTAATACTATTATAAAATACTGTAAGTAGGAAGGGGGAAGAGTATGATTGAACTAGAAGAAAATAAAAAAGTTCTTGATAATTTATTGAAACGAATAGAAAGTATAGGTGAATCTCTTTGACCTTGATAAGATTAATGCTAGAATAGATGAACTAGAAGCAAAAACTATCCAAGAAGGGTTTTGGAATGATAGTAAAACTTCTGGGAGCGTTTTACAAGAAATGAAATCTTTAAAAGATAAGAAATCTAAGTTTGTAAAAATTGATAACGAAGTTAAAAATTTGATTGAATTAAATGATTTACTTCTTATAGAAGAAGATAATGAATTGCTTAAAGAACTTCTAAAAAATACTAAATTGCTTGAGGGAAATTTAGAAAAATTAGAAATTGAAACATTACTATCACGGTAAATTTGATAAAAATAATGCTATAATAACTTTGCATCCAGGAGCAGGTGGAACAGAATCGCAGGATTGGGCAGAGATGTTATATAGAATGTATTCTAGATGGGCAAATTCAAATGGATATACAATAAAAGAACTTGATTATTTAGAGGGAGAAGAAGCGGGCATTAAAAGTGTTACAGCACTAATAACTGGTGAAAATGCCTATGGATATTTAAAAAGTGAAATTGGTGTTCATAGGCTTGTTAGAATATCTCCTTTTGACTCTGGAGGAAGACGTCATACTTCATTTGCTTCTGTTGAAGTTTTGCCAGAAATAACAGATGATATTGAAATAGATATAAATTTAGATGATATAAGAATTGATACATATCATGCTTCACGGAGCAGGCGGACAACATATTAATAAAACAGATTCAGCAGTTAGAATTACACATATTCCTACTAATATAGTAGTTGCTTGCCAAACAGAAAGGTCTCAAATTCAAAATAAAGAAACTGCTATGAAGATGCTTAAATCTAAATTACTAGATTTAAAAGAAAAAGAACAAAAGGAAACGATAGATGAATTAAAGGGTGAACAAAAAGATATAGCATGGGGAAGTCAAATACGTTCATATGTATTTTGCCCATATACTATGGTTAAAGACCATAGAACTAACTATGAAACAGGAAATGTTCGGGGCTGTAATGGATGGAGAAATAAATGGTTTCATAGAAAGTTACTTAAAATTACTTATGAAATAGAAACTTTTTTCATATTTTTAAATATAATAATATTATAGCTATGTTTAGACTTAAATGTAGTTTGCACATTAGAAAAAAGAGGGTGCCATTTATGGCAATAATAGTACAAAAATTTGGAGGAAGTTCTGTAGCTGATACAGATAAATTATTTAATGTATGTAATCATATTAAACGTGAGTATGATAAAGGAAATGATATTGTTGTAGTAGTTTCTGCACAACGGAAAAACTACTGATAGATTAATTAGTGAAGAAGCTGAAATAAGCCAAAACCCAAGTAAAAGAGAACATGATGTATTAGTTTCAGTTGGTGAACAAATTGCAATTTCAAAATTATGTATGTGTTTAGAAAAATTAGGCTATGATGCAATTTCGTATACAGGTTGGCAAGTGCCAATTATAACAAATAGTATATTTGGAAATGCACGAATTAAAGATATTGATGTAGCAAGGATTCGGTAGTGATTTAGAAGAAAGAAAAATTGTTGTAATAGCAGGGTTTCAAGGTGTAGATGAAGATTTAAACATAACTACATTAGGTAGAGGAGGATCAGATACAACTGCTGTTGCAATTGCTGCAAGCCTAAATGCTGATAGATGTGAAATTTATACAGATGTAGATGGAGTATATTCTGCAGACCCAAGAGTTGTAAAAGATGTATCAAAAATAGATACTATTTCGTATGATGAAATGCTAGAGCTTGCAAGTATGGGTGCTAAGGTATTGCATAATAGATGTGTTGAAATAGGAAAGAAATATGATATTCCAATATATGTAAAATCTACTTTTGAAAAAGAAAGTAGAGGAACACTTGTAACTAAAAAAGATTGTTTAGAAGATTTAACAATTAGTGGAGTAGCAAAAGAAGATAATATTGCAAGAATTACTTTAATTGGCAAAAATAATAAAATAGGAAGAATATATAGGGTTTTTAAATTACTTGCAGATAATAATATTAATGTAGATATAATAGTTCAAGCATTTGGAGAACATATTTCTAAAGATATATCATTTACAGTAAAGGAACACGACTTAAATGATGCATTAGAAATATTAAATGAAAATGCTGAATATTTTGATATAAGAGAAATTAAATCCTCTACTGGTATGTCTAAGGTGTCAATTGTGGGGATAGGAATTAGCAATAATCCAGGAGTTGCAGCAACACTATTTGAAGTTTTATATGAAAACAATATTAATATGCATATGATAAGTACATCAGAAATTAAAATTTCTGTTTTAGTAAATAGCAATGTTGCAGAAGTAGCAATGAATGCTATACATGAAAGATTTATTGAAAATACAGTTTTGATATAATCACAAAAGCTATTAGTTGCCTAAAACAACTAATAGCTTTGTGAACATTCTTAAAAAATTTCTAAAAATGCTACTTCTGGCCTTTTTACAGAGGCAATCTCCTCTGTATACTCATATAGAACAGTATCTCCTTTCTTAATTTTTGTAATGAATAACAGATAACGGTGAAAACAAATTTGATATTCTCCACATTTAATAAAAGAGTCTATCAACCTATCTTCCGTCTTCCGCGATTTGATGAGACCAACCTCATCAAGACTGTCGACTGTTAAGTCTGCTAAAAATATTACATTCTTCCACGAGATTGCATTCTCAAGATAAGGAAGAATTTTTTCTTCAAAGAACTGTTCTTTGGTCATAAGTTACCTCCTTAATCAAAAAGATTTTAATATAAAAGGTTATTGCCATAGTTTTATTATATATTTAGTTTATATAAAAGTCAAATTTGATAAAATTTATTGCTATATTTTGTATAATGTAATATAATATTGTCATATTATTAGTGGAGGTATTTTATGAAGGCGTTAATTAGTGTATCTAACAAAACTGGAATTGTGGAATTTGCGAAAGAATTAGAAAAGTGTGGAGTGGAGATAATTTCAACTGGTGGTACATATAAGAAATTGAAAGAAGAGGGAGTAAAAGCTATTGAAATAAGTGAACTTACAGGATTTCCAGAATGTTTAGATGGTAGAGTTAAAACATTACATCCTAGTGTTCATGCAGGAATTTTAGCAATGAGAAGTAATAAGTCACATATGGAACAATTAAAAGATTTAGGGATAGACACTATAGATTTTGTTGTTGTTAATTTATATCCTTTCAAACAAACTATATTAAAAGACGGAGTAACACGTGAAGAAGCAGTTGAAAATATAGATATTGGTGGACCTACAATGTTACGTAGTGCGGCAAAAAATTATCAAGATGTAGCTGTAATAACAGATCCAAGTGATTATGAAAAAGTATTAAATGAATTAAAAGAAGATGGACAAGTTTCTAATGACACAAAATTTTATTTAATGCAAAAAGTATTTGAACATACTGCAAATTATGACACAATGATTTGTAATTATATAAAAGAACAAAGAAATGATGAAAGTTTCCCAAATGAACTTACTCTAACATATGAAAAAGTTCAAGAAATGCGATATGGGGAAAATCCTCATCAAAAAGGTGCATTATATAAAGAAGTAGGAAAATGTGAAGGTTCTTTAACAGTAGCAGAACAATTAAATGGTAAAGAATTATCTTTCAACAATATAAATGATACAAACGGAGCATTAGAATTGTTAAAAGAATTTGATGAACCAACAGTAGTTGCATGTAAACACGGAAATCCATGTGGAGTAGGAAGTGCAGAAAATATTTATGTAGCATGGACAAAAGCATTTAACGCAGATAAAACATCAATTTTTGGTGGAATTGTAGTTGCAAATAGAGAGATAACAGTAGATGTTGCAAAAGAAATGAAAGAAATATTTTTAGAAGTTATAGTTGCTCCTTCTTATGAAAAAGAAGCATTAGAGATATTACAAACAAAGAAAAACTTAAGAGTTTTATTATTGCCAAATATCGAGAAAAAGCAAAAAGAAAATGCATATGACATCAAAAAAATAAATGGTGGAATTATAGTACAAACAATAGATTCAAAATTATTAGATGGATACGAAGTTGTAACAACAAGAAAGCCAACAGATAAAGAATTAGAAGATATGATGTTTACTTGGAAAATTGTTAAATATGTAAAATCTAACGGGATTGCACTTGGAAAGGATAAACAGTCAATAGGAATTGGACCAGGACAAGTAAATAGAATTTGGGCAACAAAGCAATCTGTAGAACACGCAGAAGAATTAATAGAAGAGGGAATAACAAAAGGAGCAGTTTTAGCTTCAGATGCATTCTTCCCATTTGCAGACTGTGTAGAAGAAGCCCACAAAGCAGGAATTACAGCAATAATACAACCAGGTGGTTCAATAAGAGACCAAGAATCAATTGATAAATGTAATGAATATGGAATTAGTATGATATTTACAGGAATGAGACATTTTAGACATTAATAAACTAGTCGAGGCTTAACCACTTACAATATAAGCAGTTATATGCCGAGTATGTGTAAAGGTGGTTTTGCAACAAGTAAAGATGTAAGAATAAATCTTACATCTAGTTTTTTATGCTACTATTACCATTTATATAATCTATCATAATACCTGGTTGAACATTATAAACATACACATTAAAGCATACACCTTTACCATTATCTTCAACAGAATAAGCTTCCATTTGCACACCATTTGCAACAAGATTATTTCCTTCAAAAATTGGAGTAACTCTGTATAATACATGATTATTCACATTCTTTTTAATATAATCAGCAACCAAGTTTTCAAAATGTAACATTCCAGTTACATTCATATATCTAGTACCAGTAATTAAATTCTTTTTATTAGCATTTTCACCTGCTAATTGGTATCCAATTAAATGACAACGATTATATAAATAATTACCATCAATTAATTCATTATATCTTACTGTTTGCCAACCTGACGGCTTTATACTACCAATAGCTTCTCTTTCTTTACCATCACTTGGCATAATTTCTTGGCAAATGTTTGCATATGCAACACCACATCTGCCAAGACTATCTAATTCACTATATTTTTCGAAAGGAATAGTTGTATAATCATTTTCACTAAAATTAGGAATGTTATTATTAATAATAACATATGGAGATGAGCTATATGTTGGGATATCTTCTATACTAAATGAATAAGTAACGTTTGAATAAGAAAGGCTATTTATATCTGTATTATTATATAGGATAGTAAATCCTATAGTAATAGTAAAAAGAATTAAAGCAAGTATTTCTGTTATAAGTTTTTTATTATTTTTTCTTGACATATTTATGCCTCCTTTTATTTCTTTATAAAATCTTTATAAAAGTAGTATAGCATAACTAAAAAATATATGAAAGTATAGAAAGTGAAATATTTTAAACAAACTATAAGAAAAGAAGAAGTATATTATTGCATAGGTAATGACACTATGATATGATATGATATAAACATAAATATATATGGCGATTAGGAGTATAAATATGAATAATATACCTGTTGAAAAAAATAAAGAATATATAGTAGATATAATTGATAATGGATATGAGGGAGAAGGTATTGCTAAAATTGATAATTATACAATATTTATTCCAGGAGCAATTAAAGGGGAGAAAGTTAAAATTTTAATTGTAAAAGTTAATTCTTCTCATTCATTTGGAAAGATGATAGATATACTAGAAAAATCAAAAGCAAGAGTTGAAAGTGACTGTAATACATATAAAAGATGTGGTGGATGTAATCTAAGACATATGAATTATAACGATACTCTAGAATTAAAAAGAAAGAACGTCCAAAACCTAATTGATAAAGCATTAGATCAAAAGGTAACAGCTAAAGATACAATTGGAATGGAAAAACCATTTTTTTATCGTAACAAAGCTCAATACCCAGTAGGATACAATAAAAATGGAGATATTGTAACAGGAGTATATGCTGAAAGAACACACGAAATCATTGAACTTGATTCATGTTCAATACAGATGCCAATTTCTGAGCAAATCTCAAAATTCATAATTACATTTATGAAAGAGAATAATATTTCTGCTTATAATGAGAAGACGGGTAAAGGAGCTATCCGTCATATAGTTGTGAAAGTAGGACTTCGCACTAGTGAAGTTATGTGTGTGCTTGTTACAAATGAAAGAAAAATTCCAAATGAAGATAAACTTGTAAAAAGTTTAACAAATAAGTTTTCTAATATCAAAACAATTGTAAAAAATATAAATCAAAAAAATACAAATGTTATTATGGGAAATGAAAATGTGGTTTTGTATGGAAATGGATATATGCAAGATAAGTTAGGAGACTTTATATTTAATATTTCACCATTATCTTTTTATCAAATAAATCCTATACAAACAGAAAAACTATATAATTTAGCTATAAACAAAGCAAATTTAACAAAAGAAGATACTGCACTTGACTTATATTGTGGAATAGGAACTATTGGAACATTTGCGTCTCCATATGTAAAAAGAGTTTATGGCATCGAAATAGTAGAAGAAGCAATCGATGATGCAAAGAAAAATGCTAAATTAAACAAAATAGAAAATATAAGTTTTTACTGTGGAGATGTAGAACAAGTTTTAGAGAATGTTTTAAGTAAAGAAGAAACAATGCCAAATGTTGTTTTTGTCGATCCACCAAGAAAAGGACTAGATAAACATACAATTCAAAATATTATAGATTTAAAACCAGAAAGATTTATTTATATTAGTTGTAATCCTGCAACATTAGTGCGTGATCTAAAAGAATTTGAAGAACTATATGAAATAGAAGAAATACAGCCAGTAGATATGTTTCCATTTACGCATCACGTGGAAGTAGTCTCAGTGCTAGGTCTAAAAGAAGAAAAAAAGCCTAAAAATCAATAATTATAAAAATGATTGAAATAAAAATTTTAGCAAAAAGGGAAAAAATCAAAAAAATTTATAAAAAGAATTAGCAATATGGAGTGTGGGGAAAAGAAATCAAATAAATAATTTTTAACCAGTGTAAAGCATAGAAATATGCTTTATTTTTTAGCTTTAAAAGGTTTTATACTAGCATTATGCCCAAAAGTTGTGGGAGTATTTTTTTATAATTCCCCCTTACAAACCCCTTTTATTACTTACTCTTTACTAGCTGAAAAGAATATATATATTAAATAAAATAAAAATTGCACCTTTGCATTATATAGGAAATGCGACTAAAATAAAAACAAGTAAGGAGGAATGAATTATGAGAAAGATTATTGTAATTATTATAGTCGCAATGATTTCTAGTTTTAGTTATTATGGAGCAGTAAATGAAAAAAGAGAAAAAGTAGTAGATTTTACTACTAGCACACAAGAAGAAAATAAAAATGTAGAAGAAACACCAGAAAATATTATAGAGCAAATAGAAAATACAATAGCACAAGCAGAAACAACACAAAACCAAGAAACAAAGACACAAGGTATAGAAAATGAAAAGATAACAACACCTATTGTGAAAAAGTCAAATACAAGTGAAAACAACAAAAACAGTGTAAACAAAGAAGCAACAAAAACAATAGAAAGCAAAACTATTACACAGCCAAAAGTTACAGAGAAAAAAAGAGATGTAGCAATAGAAGAAACACCAATAAATAAGAGTAAAAATCAAAATTCTAATACCAATAATGTACCAAAATGTAGTCATTCAAATAGTAACTGGTATAATTCAAAAGTAGAGGCAATAGCAATATATAATGCAGAAATAAAAAAATGGGGCGATAAATGGACAAATTATGAAATAGATAATGATACCTATTATAAGAATTGTCCTAGTGGATACGAAGTATTTAGTTGTCTATATTGCAATAAGTGGACTATAAATTTATATTATTAATGAAAAGGTAGGTAATAGAAAATGGAATTAAAAAAAGAATATATTGATGAAAAAACAGAAATAGCATATACATTAAAAGGAAATTATTATTTTCCTAATTTATCTATAACAAAAGATAGAAATTTTACGATTGGAAGATATGGAAAAGCAAGATTAAGATACATTAAACAATACAACAAAGTTTTATATAATAACTTATTATTAAATGGAAAATTAAATACTTATTTACATTCAATAGATATGAAATGCAATACAGTTTTAGAAAGTCTAATAACAAAACTAGCTAAACAAGAAAATGTTACAGAAGATTTAAAAGCAAGTTATCAATTAGAATGGGTAACTAGAATGAATAATATTAAAAATAGAGCAGAGGAAATTATTTATAACGAGTATGTATATATTTAAAAATAGAAATCAAATTATAGCCTTATATCGAATCAAAAATTGATATAAGGTTTATTTTTTTGCAAATCAAAGATAATTATAAATCTGCATTGATAGATTTATCTATCAGTGTAGCGAGCATAGGTTTTGTATAGCACACAAAACCGACAACTATTGCTGAAAGGGGTTTTGCACCCCTATAACCCCAACTAAAAAATGAAAGGAAGTGTAAAAAATTTTGAAAGAAAAAGTAGTACAAATATGTATAAGAGTTAGTAAAAATGAAAAGAAAAAATTACAGCAAAAAGCAAAAAAATGTAACTTATCTTTATCAAATTATTTAAGGAAAACAGGACTAAAACAAAAAATTTATCCAATACCAGATAAAGAATTTTATCAAATTTATTTACAAGTATGTCAATTAAAAAATGACATTTTAAAAATAGATATAGAACAAATAGAAGAATGTTTAGAGATAATAGAACACAATTTTTTAGTGATTTATAATTCAAAAAGTAATGGAGATGATGACGATGGCGACAACAAAAATATGGTCAGTTAAAGACAGCTTATCACGAGTAGTTAATTATGCAAGTAACCCAGAAAAAACGATATTTTCTAATCTAAAACAAGTATTATTATATGCAGAAAATAATGAGAAAACAGTTAATGAAAAAGAAAAAATAATGTATGTAACAGGAGTAAATTGTAAAGCCGAAACAGCCTATGAAGAAATGAAAATGACACAAGAAAAGTTTGGAAAATGCACAGGAAATATCGCATATCACGCATATCAAAGTTTTAAAACTGGCGAAGTTTCTCCAGAACTTGCACACGAAATTGGAGTAAAACTTGCAAGGAAAATGTGGGCAGAACACCAAGTATTAGTTGCAACACATTTCAATACAGGCACATATCATAATCATTTTGTAGTGTGTTCTGTTAATATGTTTACAGGGAAAAAGTTTAATTGTAACAAAGGAGCATATTATCGTTTTAGAAGTTTATCAGATGAATTGTGTAATGAAAATAATCTAACAGTAATTAAGAATCCAAAAGGAAGAACACCAAGAAATATATATTTTGCAGAAAAAAGGGGAGAACCAACAAAGTATAATCTAATGAGAAAAGCAATAGATGAAACACTAGAAATGTGTGTAAGCTATGCACAATTTAAGAAAGCAATGTATAAAAAAGGTTATATCATAAATGATGACCAAAATCGAAAATATGCTACTATTCGTTCAATAAATGATAAAAAAGCAACAAGAATGTACCAATTAGGAGAAAAATATACACCTAAAAATATTGCAGATAGAGTGTTTAATAACCCTTATTATTTGCAAGAACAGTATTATAAATTTATAAAACCTAGAAAGATATACAAGAAAAACAAAGTATGTATGCTTAATGGGAAATTCAAAGATATAAGTAAAATTACAGGGCTTGAAGCTCTTTTTTTATTGCTTTATCACTTATTAGGACTAATACCAAAAGAAAATACTAGAAAGCCATTATCTCCAGAAATGAAACAAGAAGTAAGGAAAATGCAAAGATATTCTAACGAGATAAGACTAATAGCAAAAGAGAAACTACAAACAACAGATGATGTAAAAAGCTATATTTCACAGAATGAAAAGAACATTGCAGAAGTAACTGGAATAAGGCAAAAATACAGAAACAAATTAAGAAATTGCAAAGCTGATGAGTTAATAAAAGAATATAAAACCAAAAGGGATGAATGCACTACAATTCTAAAAGATTATAGAAATAGCTTAAAAGTTGCAAATCAAATCGTTGAAGATAACCCAAAAATCAAAGAAGTAATAAGAATAGAAAGACAAGCAAGAAATGAAGAATTGCAACAAACAAAAACAAAATATAAAAATAGGGAAGTGAGATAAAATGAGTGAAAAAATTGTAAATATAAATGAATTACACGAATTTAAAGATAACCCATACCAAGTAAAAGATAATGAAGATATGGAAGATTTAATCGAAAGTATAAAAGAATATGGAGTTATAGAGCCGTTAATAGTAAGAAATAGAGAAAAAGGGGGATACGAAATCGTGAGTGGACATAGAAGAAAATATGCTTGTGAAAAAGCAGGAAAAACCGAAATTCCTGTTTTAGTTCGTGATATGGATAAAGATATGGCAATAATTACTCTTGTAGATAGTAACCTACAAAGAAGTGATATATTACCAAGTGAAAAAGCCTTTGCTTATAAAATGAAATTAGAGGCAGAGAAAAGTCAAAGCAAAAAAAGTTATGGACACAATGTCCACAAGTCCAGAGATAAAATTGCAGATGGAATAAGTGGTAGGCAAGTACAAAGATATGTAAGATTAACAGAACTTATAAAACCACTATTACAATTAGTTGATGAAAATAAAATGGCAATGAACCCAGCAGTAGAAATATCATATTTAAAAGAACAGGAACAAAAGGACTTATTAGAAACAATAGAAAGCGAAGATTGCACACCCTCATATTCACAAGCAATAAGAATGAAAGAGTTAAGCAAACAAAATAAACTAGATATGGATGCAATTTTCAATATAATGATAGAACAAAAACCAAATCAAAAGGAACAGATAAGGTTTAAAGTAGAAAAATTAAAAAGTTATTTTCCAAAGGGTTATAGTACAAAACAAATGGAAGATGTTATAGAAAAATTGTTAAAACAATATAAACAAAAATGGAAGAATAAAGATTTAGAAAGGTAGAGAGAAAACAGAAACAATGAAATGAAAAAGGCTAACAAATAAGTTAGTCTTTATTACTTTCTTGTTCAGCAGTATCAAATGTTGTGTCAGTAAAAAATTCGCCTAATGTAATTTCAAAACCCTCGCATATATGCAATAGTGTATCAAGTTTTAGCAGTTCTGTTTTACCACTCATGAAAGTAGATATAGTAGAGCAAGGAATACCAGTAGCTTTGCATAAATCCCATATTTTCATATCTTTTTGTTTTAAATAATATTTTATTCGTTTTCTAATTGCATTTGATAATTTCATATAATTTACACCCCTTTATAGTTTGTACTAAAAAATTAATAAAATTATATAAAAATACGAGTTGACACCACTTTGGTAAATTGAAAAAATATAAAAAGTATTTCAATTTACCAAACTATATCGTTGAATTGAAAAAATAGTTATGATAATATTACTTCAATGTACCAAACTATAAAAGGAGGAAATTATGGAAGATTTATATGAAAATAAAATACTTGACGATTTATATGAAATAAGGGAGGGATTTATTACAAGTTATAAAAAGAAATACGGAGAACTAGAAGAAACAAAGAAAGCAGAACAGGCTGAAGATGAGTTAGTAAACTTTATGAAAAAATTTATTAAAGATGAAAACACTATGAAAGAATTATTTGAGAAAATAAATAAATTTGAAGGGTATGCATTAGATGAAATGTGTTTTTGGCATAAACCATATTATAAATTAGGATTTATAGATGGAATGAGATTAAAAAAAGAAATAAGAGAAGGAAAAATAATAGAAAACACATCAAATGATAGTATTATCTTACAAAATATAAATGAAATATCAGATTATTTTGAAGAACAAAAATACAGAAATTTAAAAAAGAATAAAGAATACGATAAAATTAGACACAAAATTGAAGAAATAAAAAATAAGTATCCTAGAGTAAGAGAATTTTTTGAAGATGACAAAATAGAACAACTTACTAAAAAAGAAATGAAAGCAATTTTAGATATAACAGAATTACAAAATGATAGGGCTATGTATGAGGCAGACGAAATGCTAAAAATAGGATTGCGAGAAGGAAAGGCATTGTAGGGTGGAGAAAATGGAAAAAAGAGAATATAAAGTAAATGAAATATTTGAAAATCAAATTTTGAATGAAATATACGAAACAAGAGGAGATGGACTAGAATGCTTTTATATAAGAATGTATGGAGAGCCAGAAGAAATAAAGGAAACAAAAACAAGATTTTTCAAAAATAAAGAAAACAAGAAGATACAATAAAATAGCTTTTTCTACCTATACATAGATAGTATTATGCAATTTTTAGAAGATAATAGATATAATATTTGGCAAAAAAGAAAAGATTACAAGCAAATAAAAGATAAAATGAGAGAAATAAAAAATAAATATGCTAATGTTAGGCTATTTATTGAAGATAGAGTAGTAACAGCAAATTTAACAAAAGAAGAATTGAAAGCTGTTCTTGAATATATCAATTTAGATGATGAGGTAGAAAGAATAGAGAAAATAGAAACTTTTAAATTGGGATTAAAAGAGGGCAATTGGTTATAAGAGGTATAAATATCTCTTGTTTTTTATAGGTATTGTTTTTATAATGAAAAACTGATATAATTATCCCAACAGATAGTAATTTTTTGTTTAGATTGGAGAAAGAAAATATGAAAGAATCAAAAGTCATAACATTTATAGGAGGATTTTATATATTTGGAGGAATTATTGTATTGTTGTCATTAATATTTAATGGTAGTGGACTTAATATGATATTTGGTTTACCCAATATTCCAGATTATATTGTAAAATTATTAGTAGGTATTATATATATACCATTAGGCTATTTGTATATAAATAGGATAAAAAATTCAAACTGGATAGTATTAGCATTGGCTATTATATTCTTTTGCATTAGTGCTTCTTTGACAACAGAATTTAATGCACAACCATTTATAGGAAACTTGATATATTCTTTGTTTGTTATAATTGCAACCATTGTGAGAAGAAAAGAGTTTATAAATAGTTTGAATACAATAATGAAAAAATAATAGGTAACTATAAAATTACAATGTGAAAGTGAGATGAGAATATGAATAATGAAATTAAAAAAGTTATTGAGAAATTTAAAGAAGTAAAGAATATATTAAAAGATTTTTCTACTAAAGATGAAGCAATAGAATATCTTGTTAATGAAACAAAACTATCAAAAGAAGAATGTTTTGTTGCATACGATATTATTATGAAAATCGAAGATTAACTTACAATATATCACTAGGAATGGGGGAATAATAAATGAACTTTAAAGAATATGGAGATAATAATAAAGATACAATAATGTTATTACATGGTGGTGGTCTTTCTTGGTGGAATTATAGAGAAGAAGCAGAAAAATTACAAGAAAGTTATCATATTGTTATTCCAATATTAGATGGACATTCAGATAGTGATAGAAGTTTTACAAGCATAGAAGATAATGCACAAGAAATTATAGATTATATAACTAATAATTATAATGGTCATATTCGCTTAATGGGAGGATTATCATTAGGAGGACAGATTCTTTTAGAAATTTTATCAAGGAAAAATGATATTTGTGATTGTGCTATTATTGAGAGTGCATTAGCAATTCCTATGAAAGCAACATATAAAATGATTAGACCAGCTTTTTCTATGAGTTATGGGCTAATATCAAAGAAATGGTTTTCACAAATGCAATTTAAGTCTTTAAAAATAAGAGAAGATTTATTTAGTGAATATTATAGAGATACTTGTAAAATTAGTAAGGAAGATATGATTGCTTTTATGGAAGCAAACTCAAAATATGAAATTAAAGATTCTTTATCAAGTACAAAATCGAAAGTTTTAGTAGTTGTAGGAGATAAAGAAAGACCAATAATGAAAAAATCAGCGAGTATAATTCATAAAAAGATAAATGGAAGCAGAATTGAAGTGTTACCTAATTATTATCATGGAGATTTTAGCATAAATAATCCACAACAATATGTTATGGCAATTAACGAGCTTATTGCTAATAGAAATAGAAACTTGAAAAGCAAATCATTTGATAATACTAAAACAAAATCTGAAAATGAACAAAGACAATTAGAAGAAAGAAATAGAACAAATACCAAGTTTTTAGATGAAAGATAAATTACAATTTATGAAGGAGAAATAAAATGAGATTAAGAGCAATAAATATATATTCTGCTTTTTTGGGAGATTTAGAAAAAACAAAGGAACGAACAGCATTGATACGAAAAGAATCAGATTTTTTATATCTTGAATATTACAATGTGGTTAGATTTTGTAATAACGAATTTATAAAACAATTAAATGTCAGTTGTGATGAAAATGCAAAAGAGATTGAAGTAAGGGAGCGAAATTCCGATGGTTATTCAGTAATTACAATGCCTTTTGATTTTTCTTCATATCAAACTTTATCGCTAGAAGAAAAAAATGCTTTCTGGGTAGAAGAAATTATAAAAGTATTTAATTTTGTATTGCCTCTAATGAAATGTGAATCAGATAAAAAAATAATTGATTTTATAGATTATCTAAAAGAAAAATATATCAAAAGATAAATTACAATATATAGAAAGGACTTTATTATGGGAACATCAAAAGATTATAAAGATTTTATATTAGAGCAATTAGACTTATTAGATGATATAAATTGTAGAGCAATGATGGGAGAATATTTATTGTATTATAGCAATGTCTTATTCGGTGGAATATATGATAATAGGCTACTTGTAAAGATAGTTGATAGCAATAAAAAATATAATATGCAAGAACAAATACCCTATGAAAGTGCTAAACCTATGTATTTAATTGATGATATAGATAATAAAGAAAAACTAAAAGAAATAGTAGTTGAAACTTGCAAAGATTTGCAAAGTAAAAAGTAACAAGAAATTACAATTTGTAAAGATGATTAGGAGATATAATATGGGAAACAAAGAAGATTGGGAAGAATTAGAAAAGTGGGAAGAAAGTAGGAAACAAGAACAAAAGGAAAAATTTAGATTAGACTTTTCTGAAATACAGAAAGATAAAGAACACAAGGGTGTAAATACTGTGGTAAAAGGAATGAAAATAGCAGGAAAAACAATTAAAATCGGAGGTATTATTACTGCTATAATAGTTATTGCAATTGTTATTTTGATTTTTGACCTTATTATTTCTAACATTAATTCAAAAACAAATGTAAATCCAGAAAAGACAATAGAAAGTATGTATAATACAAAGATTGATTTAGTAAATAAAGATATAGATGAAAAAGAAAATGGCAGATATACTTTTAAAATGTCAGATAATAATGAAATTCAATTTACAGCGATAAGAAGATTTGGAAATTTAAGTGAAGATTATATGGATAATTGTCATAAATATTATTTTGATAAATGGGAAAATGAATCCAAAAGCAATTTTGTAGTAAATGAAAATAGAACAGGTGATATTTTGGAATATGATACATATATCAAAATAAATACTTATGAGGATTTAGATAAGGCAATGAAAAATATAAATGATTTTGTAAGTTACTGTGGAAAAAATTTTTCTGCTAGTTGGAGAATTTATCTAAAAAAAGGAGATTATATAATTTATCCTTATCAACAAGAAGGAATAACTAAAGAAGAGGCTAGTAAGAATGCCAAAGAGATATTTAAAAATATTGTAAAATGAATAAATTTGCTAAAAATAAGCAAATATGTTATAATATAGTTAGATTATTGTAAAAAAGCAAAATAAACGAAAGTTTATGACGCAAAGCCATAGGTCTAAAAGCAGTAATGCTTATGATTGCTAGGTTGCACTAAAGAGGAGGTAATATATATGGAAAAGAAAAAAATAATAAAAAATGTATTAAAAATAGCCTTAATAGTGATTGCTATTTTGCTTGTAATTCTTATTATTCATACAATTAGAAATTATGTAATTGTTACAGATTTGCAAAATAAGATTGCAGAATACAATGGTAGCACAAATTATCATATAAAATCAGTTGCAACTGAAAATAATGGAACTATTGTAAAAATGGACTATTATAAAAAAGATGGTAAGCAAGTTGTTTTTATGGAACGAAATGTAAATAATGAAATAACAAGAATATCAATGTATAATAATGGAGAAAGAACAGATACTTTTACAGAAACAAAAGATTCAAAAATTGCACAACTCAATAGTGGAACAATAATGTCTGTTGGTATTTATAATCATTTAGAAAGTGATAGTAAGTGGCAAACAATTCTAGGATGCATAAATGCAAAAATAAAATCAGTTGATTATAATGGAAAAGAATGCTATATTGTAAAAGAATTTATGTCATCAATATCTTTAACTTCTGAAGGTGCAGAAACATATATAGATAAAGAAACAGGACTATTTGTAAAATCAACAGAAGCAGATATAGTAAATGAAAGAGAATATGAATTTAATACGGTAGATGATTCTGTCTTTACAGAACCAGATATTAGTCAATATACATTAAAAGAAAATGAGTAGAGAAATATTAAGGAACAGGTATTTTATATCTGTTCCTTATTTAACACACAAATTTTGATGGGAATAGTTATATTGATAAGTATTCCAATTTATGATAATATAAGCATAATAAAATATAGTAATTTTTTGTTGAGGTTAATTTATAAAAGGAAAGGTAAACTGGTGGTTGTTATGAAAAAATATTTAAAAGTAATTGGAGTTATTTTAGGAGTTATAATTATTTTAGGAATAATATTTTTTGCAGTAGATTATGTTAGAGTACAAAAACAAGAAAAACCTATTTTCTGCATACAAAATCCAGCAGGAATTATAAATGATGGAGGAACAATAGAATACTTTGGCTTAGGATATAAGGTAATTGATTTTCATACATTAGCAGGATTTGATGACATTAAAATTGGTACTTGGTTTATGGATTATAATGACTTTGAAGAAGAAATGAAAAAATATGAAAAAGAATTTGAAGAAGAATTAAATAAAAATAAGGAATATGTAATTAATTTATTTGAGTTAAAAGAAATATCAAGTATAACAATAGATACTTTAGCTCAATATGATAATGAAAAAGAGTTCAACGATGAAGAATCAATAGAAGAAATTTATGAGGTTTTTGCAGATAAAAAAACTCATATAGAAAGTGTAAATGATATTCCAGTTAACCCTGATATATTATATTTTGTCAAATTTAAAAATGATTCTGGAAATTACAAATCAGCTTATATTTATAAAAAAGACAATCAATATTATATTGAGCAACCTTATAATGGTATTTATCAGGTAACTGAAGATGAATATACTAGGATAGAGAAAGTTGTTAAGTAACATACAAATTACAATTTTGTAAGGAGGTATCTATGAAAAAGAAAGCTATAATTACAATTTCGGTTATGATTGCAATATTAGTTTTATGTGGAATATATTTACATTATGAAAACACCAAATTACAAGTAAGTAATTATAATATAATCAATCATAATATACCTGTTGATTTTAATAACTATAAAATAGTGCAAATATCAGACTTTCACAATAATAAATCTAATGCTTTAACTAATGATTTAATAAAAGAAATAGAAAAACAAAAACCGAACATTATTGTTTTGACAGGAGATTTAATTGATTCAAATAAAATAGATATAGAAGTTGCTACAGATTTTATTAAAAATATAAACAATATTGCACCTATTTACTTTATTTCTGGCAATCATGAATCCAATATTAGTAGTTATCCAGAACTTAAAGAACAACTAGAAAAAAATAGGGTTATTGTTTTAGATAATAAAACTGAAGTGTTAAAAATAAATGAATCAAAGATAAACTTAATAGGTATAGATGATCCACGAATGGCTCACGAAAATTTTGTATCAGATTCTGAAATAATAAAAGTTGAGTTAGATAATGCAAAATACAATGAAAATAAATATAGTATATTGCTATCTCACAGACCAGAATTGTTTGATACTTATGCAGAAAAGGAATTAGACTTAATTTTAGTAGGACATGCACATGGAGGGCAAATAAGAATACCATTTATAGGTGGAATTGTTGCTCCAAATCAAGGATTTTTTCCTAAATATACAAGTGGAATATTTGAAGAAAATAAAACAACAAT
Source organism: uncultured Clostridium sp. (assembly GCA_948471035.1). Classification (GTDB taxonomy): domain Bacteria; phylum Bacillota; class Clostridia; order TANB77; family CAG-508; genus RGIG8482. Next base: position 14,840 of record CAOKRC010000005.1, on the reverse strand, counting down.
GGTAGTAAGTAGGGGGATTGGGAATAGTATTTTGCCTTTTAGAATAAATAATAGACCAGAATTAGTAATTGTAACATTAAATAATAAGTAACACAAAATTACAATCTATTGATAGATTTCCAAAAATGTTAGGTTTAAGTGTCAATATTCCAGTATGAAATGGTAGAAATAAGTGCGATAAAATTCTACAATAATAATAGATATTGGTTAATATCAAATTATGTAGAAAGGAAGATGTAACAATGAAATTTAACGAAAAACTAATTAAGTTAAGGAAGGCAGCAGGGTTATCTCAAGAAGAACTAGGAAACAGACTAGATGTAGCAAGGCAAACTGTTTCAAAGTGGGAACTCGGAGAAACAACACCAGAAATGGATAAATTAGTAGAATTATCTAATTTATTCAATGTTAGTATGGATGAAATGGCAAAGGAAACAGAAATACCAGAAGTAATTGCAAGAGAATTAGACCATAAAAAAATTGATTCAGTTTATAATGATGTTGGAACAGCAAAAAAAATCATAAAACATTATATAATAATTTTCGGAACAATAGCAATTATAATAGCAATAATACTGATAAATTACTTTGTTAGAACAGCCTTTCATTTATGGTAATTCAATAATTTAAGTAAAATTGTAAGGGAGTAAATTTACTCCCTTTTCAATTACCATAAATGCAGGTAAGAAGTTGAAAATTATTATCATTTTGTGTTATAATCATCTCGAGAAATTACAAGTTATAGAGCAGATGATTAGTTGATAATATCAGTCTTTTATTATATAATGATAACATCAATTAGTAAGTTGTGAAGGAGATTGATTATGGGATTATTTAATAAAAAGAAGAAAAATGTAAATGTAGACAAAGAGCAAAATACACAAATAGACATTAGAAAGGGATTTGAGGCTAATTTAAAATATATTTCAAGTACCGAAAAAGATGTTGATGTTATAAGAGGACAATTTGTAAAAAGTGATACAAGATTTTATTTAACCATTGGAAAAGTTGATTGTCCAACAGGTAAAATAGTTGTTGCTGATCCTCTTGCATATTTACCATCAAATAAATACAGTCCAGTTCTTAATATTCAAGTGCCAGTTGGAGAATATCCAGTTGAAATTTCTATTTGTAGAAGTAACGAGGTAGGAGTTCGTATGTGTACTGTTAGATTGAAAATAAAGAAAACAGTAGCAATATTATATAAGTTGGCTAATCCTACCGAAGAAAGTGCAGCATTTATTGGAACAGACGGAGTATTAAGTGGCTTTCCAGTTGATGCAGGTATGATTTCTATTTGTGATGAACAAGTTGCAAAAGAGTATAAAGATTTTATAAATGAGTGGTATGAAGATAATCCAGACGGAAACCACTATGATGATTATTTTGCTAAACTATTTAAAGAAAGTTATGAAAAATTTCCACAATATCAAAGAAAAGGTGGAGATTTCATAGAATGGGAAAATCCTAATACAAAAAATAAGCTAGTTATGGTTGCTAGTGGATTGGGTGATGGCTTTTATCAAAGTTATTGGGGGTATGATTCGAATAACGATATTTGTGAATTGATTGTACCATTAGTAAACCCAGATTTATTTGGATTATAATTACAAATTACAATTCGTGAAGAAGATAATAAGTTGAAATTATCTGTCTTTTATTATATAATCGTAACATGAATAGTAATTTATAAAAAGATTGGAGATGTAATTATGGGATTATTTGATAAATTTAAGAAAAAAGAAAATAATAATTGGGAAAATGCTTATATAGGAAAGCCAAATTTTTATAATGGTAAAGATAGTAAGCCATTTGGTGCATTTGCACTAACAGAAGGCACTTTAACTTCCTTTCCTAAAAATCCGAGATTATTGTATAAAGTAAATAATACAGAGGTTGATGAATGGAAACTAATGCTTGTAAGTACAACAAATAATGGAGTTTTAGGAGATATAGATTATTATGAAGCAATAAATAGACTTATGAAATTTGTTATTGATGAAAAAGATAATAATATATTAATTAGAGGATTATCACTAGAAGAATTAAATGAAGTGTTGAAATAATTAAAAATTGCAAGTTCGTAGTATATTAAAAATAGTAAATTGGAGGAAAATATGAAAAAAAGTGAATTTAAAAAAATGATGAAAAAAGAAAACAAAGCATTTAAGAACTACTATGTTTATGAAATAATTATTATATTGCTTACAATGATAATGGTTGTAGGAAATGTTTTTGCAACAAGCAAAAATTTAATTCTCAATAATATAACTATAATCAATTCAATTTTAATTATGATAATTGCAATTCCAATAATTCTTATAGATGTAAAAAATGATAAAGATATAAAAGAGATGTATCAAATATACAATAAGGAAAGTAAAATACCAGAATATAAAGATAAAACAAAATCTTTAAAAATAGTATTAGTTATAAGTATAGTAGCTGCCTTAATTAGTGGTATTATTACAATAACAAATATATCTGTTAATAAAGATCCGTATATTAGTGAAATAGAAAATACATTGGAGATTACAAGTAATAAAGGAAATATAATTAAAACACAATATGAAGATTTTGGAGGCTTTTCACTAAAGATACCAACCGAATTTAAAATAATGAGTGATGAAATGTTAAATGTAAAATATCCAAATGGAAATCCACCATCATTAGTTTATACAAATGAAAGAGGAACAATAAATGTAGCATTAGTTATGAATGATGTAGCAATGAAAAATACTCAAATAGAAGAATATATAAAAACAATGGAATCTACATATAAAAATTATTCAAAAGATGTAAAAGTAAACTTTTGGGAAATAAATAATCATAAAATTGGAGAAATAGAATTTACAACACAGGCTTCAGATACAGAAATATATAATCATATAATAGCATTTTCAGTTGATGGTAAATTAAGATTAGTTAATTTTAATTGCACCAAAGAACTAGAAGATGAATGGAAAGAAATTAGTAAATTTATTATTGATTCTATAAAATTTGCATAAAACAAATTTAGAATCAGATAGTCATTATGAATATCAAGTAAAAAGACTTTATAAATAAGTTACAATTTGTATAAATAAAGAGATTACTATTTCAAATTTTAGTAATCTCTTTTAATTTTTTTCTTTTTTTACATATTTAGAAAAATCTTTTAGTAGTGCATCAGAAGTTGTATCTAACATTTCTGCTATTGCACAAAGTTCATAATCAGCTACAGTTCTTTTTCCAGATTCAATATCGTAAATAGCTTGCCTATGAATATCTAAACCAATCATAATTAGTTTATCAGATAATGCTTGTGCAGATAAATTTTGCTGTACTCTAATACGATTTATATTTTCGCCAGTAACATTTAATCTGCCTTTTAGCCCATTATATGGATTTCTATTATTGCTCATAAAAAAATTCCTTCCTTTTATTGTAAGTATGTTGATTTTATCATTTTTTTATGCTACAATTTGAAAGGCACAACCTTGAAAATGAAAGGAGGAAATTTATGAAGTATGACATTGTAAAGCTAGATCAAGATATTACTAATGCAGAAAATGAACTAAATAGACTTGTTGATAATGCAACTGAATATGATAAACTATATGAACAATCAGTAGTAACAGATAAAGTAATTGCAAAATATTTAGAAGCAAAACAATATTTAGAAAATGAAAAGAAGAAAATTGTGAAAGATTATAGCGAATTATTGAACAAGCCATTTAGATTAGAAATGACAATAAAAATAAAGGAAGAAGTGAGGAAATCTTTTCCTAATGCTCAAGAGGAAGAATTAAATCATTTTTCAAATAATGTTTATGTATATGCAACATTGAGAGCTTGTAATATTGATGAGCAAGAAATAGTTGAACAACTATTATACTTAAACAATAGATACTTTGACGAAATGCAAGAAGATGGGGTAGTAAAAAATACTCAAATTACTAATGCTAACCTTGAATATTTACAAAAATTAAATGATAAGTATATGAAATTGATAAAACAAAAAATGTAAACTCAAAGCGATTTAAAATCGTATTTTTATTTGCTTATAAAATGACTAATAATAATAATATAAATTATTATTGGTTTCTAATATTATTTTGCCTAAAATGAGATAATACTAACAGAAATTATAAAAATTATTGTTGGTATGGGGGCGAAATAATGAGCAGAACAGATAAAAAGGAATATACAGACTGGAAGGGCTTTGGAGAAAGAACAAAAAATGCGAGGGAAAGTATAGGATTAACAAGAGAAAAAGCATCTGAAATGATAGATAGAACTGAAAATTATCTTTTGAGTTTAGAAAAAGGCGACAAGAGTTGTAGCATACATACATTGCATCAAATATGTTCAAAATTAAAAGAATCTTCTGATTATTTATTATATGGAGAAAGAATGAGTAATAATAAAGAATACACCAATAAAGAAATATTGAAAAATATCATTGATAAGTGTGATGAAGAAGAATTAGAAATCTTAAAAGATATTGTTGTTGCTACATTTCCTAATTTGAATAAAATAAAGGAAAAAAGAAATTAGTGTAAAAATTTGTTTGACAATGTTATAAAAATAGTGTATAATGAATATACTAAAAGAGTAATCGTATGATTACTAATCGGAAAAACCCCTGCCGAAAGTGGGGAGATTTACATTAGGAAAACCCTTGCCTTAAGTAGGGAGTTATACATTAGGAAAACCCTTGCCTCAAGTAGGGAGATTTAAAATACAAACAGGGTATAGTAATATATCCTGTTTTGTTTGTAAAGGAGCAAAAATGGGAGAAAATGAAACACTAAAATTTTATACAGTAAATGAAGATTACATAGACTATTTGAGCAAATTTGATAGTCATGTTAGTTGGAATAAAGAGCAAAAAAGACCTTATGTAGGAATTGTATTAAGGGTAGAAAATTATTTATATTTTGCACCTTTATATTCATACAAAGTAGGTTATGATAAGTACAAAGATAATCCTAGTTTTATAAGAGTAGAAGATAGAAAAGGAAAAAATGTATCTATTATAAGATTCTCTGAAATGCTACCAGTTCCAGAAACAGCAATAAAATTATTAGATTTTAATAGTAGAGGGGACAAGTATAGAGATCTCTTACAAGCAGAAAGCAATTTTATAAATGATAATAAAAATGTGATATATTCAAAAGCAAAGAAAATATACAAAAATGTAGTACATATAAAAATCCCATTTTTTATTAGCATTTCATGTGATTTTGAGTTACTAGAACAAAAATTAAAAGAATATGTTGGAGATGCAGTAAGAGAAACAAAGTTTATAAAAGATGTAGAAATAACTTGTGAAGTCTTTGAAGAAATATCAACTATTGTTAAAGTTTTAGAAGATAAAGGATTCAAATACATAGAAGAATTTACATTAGATGATATATATATGAAAAATGATAAAACTAATGAATTTGCACCTAAAAATGGAAGAATTACAGACACACTAATTATTAGATATGTTAATGAAGATGACAAAAAGATAGTTTGTAAAAGAAGAAATCATAACAGCAATGGATTTGAGATAAGTACAGAAAAGTCTGTATTAAAAGTTATGAGCATAGAAGAAGCAGAAAAACATTTGAATATATTAGGTTATACAAGATTTTTAAATATGATTGATAAAAACTATATGTACGAAAATGATGAGTTTATAGCATATATTCAAGATGTTAAAGATTTAGGAATATTTATAGAGCTAGAAGCAAAGAAAGTAGAAAATGCAGAACAAAATATAGAGCAGCTAATAGAATTTGTAAAAACACTTAACCTAAAAATCGGAACAAAGTTTGATATTAGAAAAGCAAATTTATTATATTCAAAACAAAATAACGAATAATACATGGAGTTTTGCCTAGAAATAGGGCAAAACTCTTTACTTTATTTACATAATATGATATAATAATAGCGATTGAGAGGTGCTACTATGTCTAATGTAAATTATAATTTGTATAAGATATTTTGTGTAGTTGCAAGTTCTAAAAGCTATGCAGATGCAGGAAATAAATTAGATCAGACTCCAGCTAATATTAGTACACAGATAAGCAATTTAGAAAATCAATTAGATGTGAAACTATTTTATAGAGAAAAAAATGGAGTAAAGCTAACAGAAAAGGGAAAAGAATTATTTGAAATGGTTAATAAAAGTATTTCTTCCTTTGATTTTGCCGAAAAAGTAATAAAAGAAAAAAATGATTTAGCTAATGGTACTATAAATTTAGGGTGTCAATCTCACTTGACTAATTATTACTTAATGGAATATATCAAAAAAGCCAAAAATGATTTTCCAAACTTAAATATTGAGTTAACTTGTGGTGCAAATCCAAGTGAAATGTTTGAGATGTTAAAAAATCACAAACTTGGTTTTGTAATAACAGATGTTATACCAACAGAAACAGATGAGTTTGTAATTGAAGAATTAAAAAAAGTAAACAATATATTTGTTGCGAAAGAGCCACTAAAAATTGAAAATGTAAAAGAACTAGAAGATTTACGATATATATTAAATTTTGACAATACAAATTCTACTAAAAATTTATTTAAAGTTCTAAAAGAACACAAAGTAAAAATAAAACCAAATATGAAATGTGATACAACAGAAATAAGAGTAGAAGCCGTAATGAATGGACTAGGAATAGCTTATGTAATGAAAGAAGCTGTAAAAAAACAATTAGAAAATGGCGAATTATACGAAGTTGAATTGCCAATAAAATTGCCAGAGTTAAGTATAAATTTAGTATATATGAAAGATATGCTAACACAAGTAGATAAGAAATTTATAAAAAAATACTTAAAAAATAAGTAATAAATGAATATAAGAAAATAAGCAGAATATCCTTAAAACAAAGGGTATTCTTTTTTTGCGTTAAAAAATATTTAATAGCGATTAAAAATTTGAGAATAGACAGGAAAAAACTTACAAGATATAATATTCATGTATCAATTTCAAAGAAAGAAGGATGTTAAAGATGCAGAAAAAGAGAGTTTGTTGGAATATTACAACAAAGTGTAATCAAAATTGTAAATATTGCCACAGATTTTTAGGTATTAACGATCTAACTTATGAAGAAAACAAAAAGATATTGAATAATTTAATTAAAGATGGAGTAAATAATATAACATGGACAGGGGGAGAAGCACTACTATATCCAAATTTAAAAGAACTATTGAAAATATCACAAGAAAATGGTATAAAAAACAAGCTAATAACAAACGGAATGGTATTAGCACAAAATGAAAATATGAGAGAGATTTTAGGCTATTTAGATTCTTTGACATTATCACTAGATACAATAAATGATGATACCAATGAAGAGTTGGGAAGAGGCAGAAATCATTTTGAAGAGGTTAAAACTATATTAGACTATGTTAAGGGAAAAAGTTTAAAAGTCAATATCAATACAGTAGTCAGCAAGAAAAATATAAATGAAATGGAGCAGCTAGGAGAGTTCTTAAACAATTATAATATTAGCAAATGGAAATTCTTTAAATTTATGCCACTTCGAGAAACAGCAGAGAGAAATAAAGACGAATTTGCAATAACAGATGCAGAATTTGAACAAACTAAAAATGTATTTAGACATTTTGGAAATATAGGAGAAACAGACTTTAGACAAGAAAAAGACATGGAAGATAAATATACTTTGCTAATAGCAAATGGAGATATAATAAAAACAGAACATGGTGTAGATGTGAAAAAGGGAAATGCACTATATCAAAATCCAGTAGAATTTATGTATGAATTAGAGGAGAATAGAATGAAAAAAATAAAAATTCTAATTGCCCATAATAACGAAGAAATAAGAAATAAGATAGCAAATAAAATAAAAGGTTTAGACTATGTTGAATTAGTAGGTACAACAGCAGATGGAAAAGAAACATATAACAAAATTATAGAATCAAAGCCAGAAGTTGTTTTTGCAAAAATGAATTTAGACAATATGGACAGTATGGAAATAATGAGAAAATCAAAAGAAAGTTTAAAAGATAATGTGCCAATATTCAATATAATTACAAGTGATAATGTTAGTGATGAATATATGAAAACAGCATATAATCTAATGGGAAGAAATTTGAATACATTTGTATCAGAGCCAATAAACAATATGGAAATAGACAATATAATGCAAGGGTATAAAGAATTAAAAGAAAACGCATAAACTAAAAAAGAAGGAATAGGTTTTTTACAAAACTTATTTCTTCTTTCCTTTTTGTAGATGCAAATACATTACTGCAATTTCTAAAAAATCTTTTGGGGTTATATTTTCTTCAATATCAAAATATTGCATAATAGGGCAGTTGATAGTATCTCTATACATATTTAATCGTTCTAATGCAGTTCTAAAACTTGATCGTATTGCCGAATTAGGCTTGTTATGTCTTTGTCCAATTATAGTAAAAATATCTTTCAATTTTTTCTGTAAGTCAGGGTAGTAGTAGCATTCAAAAATAGCTTCTCTTATGTAATTAGTTCCATTTGAATTTAAAGGAATTTTTAATGTCAAAAATAATAAATCGAGTTCCTCGTTAGTTAATTCTTCATATTCTCCAAAAAGATACATTTCGTTAATTGTACTATAAAAGTCATTAAAATTTTCATCATCATAGATTACCTTGTATATTCTAGCAGCATTAGACAAGTTCAAATTTTCTTCTTTTTGAGCTGTTAATATAATGTTGTTATTTTTCTTATCTGCAATATTTGTAGATAATCTATCAATTATTTCAATACAATTTATATCTTTTAGGCAAGAATCTAAAACTAATACATTAGGTTTAATATCAAGATATTTTTCTAAAGCAGTTTTTCCATCAGCTGTTTCTATTACTTCTAACCTTTTATCATTTGCAAGCTGTTGACAAAGCCTTATTCTTTGCTCAACATTAGGATTAGCAATAAGGACTTTCTGCATCTGGAAACCCTCCTACAAATGTCTATATTATAAATTCGATAACATTATACCATAAAAATTATGTAAACACAATACAAAATGGAAAAAATAGTAAAAGAAAATTTAGCCTTTTTTCGCCCTTTTTCGCCATATTCCCCCTTTTTTGACATTAGAAAAGTAAAATTCTATATAATGCAAGCAACTTAATCAAAGTCTTAAAAGGGAGGCGATTCAAAAGATATAGAGAAAACACAAGATAATTACAAGTACATATTTTAGACTTTGATTATAGTATTGATTTATTTTTTAATTATTCAAAACTCCTTTAAGAATTTTGTTTAGGCACTATTCTGTAAAGGAGTTTTTTATATGGGGAGGGATACAAGTAAAAATGTAAAAGTAATTTCACAAGTATTTACATTAAAAAATGTAAATATTAGATATTTGTGCCTATTTCAAATCAAATGTGCAATTATGCGTTGTATATTTGATTTTTTTTATGCTCTAAAAGAAAAACATTGCCGTAGCCCACCTACCAATCAATTCACAAAAACGAATTGATTGGAGGAAAGAGAAATGCAAGATAATGCAAAATGTTTTATAAAATTAAAAAAAGGAATTTATGAAGAAATTACATATAAAGAACTAAAAGAGAAACGAAAAAAATATAGTACATATAAGAAAAAGAAATTTATTAAGTTAGATGATATTTTACTAGAAGTATCAAAAAAAGATTATGAAATTATAGAGTATGAAGAACAAAGACAAAAATATTTAGATCGAGTTGCAAGAAAAATGAATTTAATTTCTTATGATCATGAATCTGAAAATGGAGTAGCATTAAAAAATATAATTTCAAATCCAATAGATAATATAGAAGCTACTTTTGAAAGAAAAATTGAAATAGAAAAATTAAGAATAGCTTTATTACAACTAACTGAAGAAGAATATAAACTAATAAAAGCATTATTTTTTGAAAATAAAACATTGCGAGAATATGCTGCAATAGTAGGCAAACATTACACTACAATTCAAGATAAAAGAGATAGAATTTTAGAAAAATTAAAAAAATTTATAAAAATTTAAAAATTTAATCCTACAAACCTCTCATTTTTTCACAGGAGAAATGAGAGGAATTTTTATTCCACATGAACTTTGAAAATTAAATAGCAATTCATTAAATACATTCCTACTATTCGAGCTAGTTAAAAAGTAATCTCACAAATTACTTTACTTAAATATAAGATAGCCACTTATAAGGCGAGGACAAGTAGTAGGTATAATGATACACTTGTTTAGTCATAGCACGAGCGAGATAAAACCGTCCCACGCATTGAGAACAAATCTGTTGAAAGCAGGTAGGTGGAAGTCCTGTGGAGCAATTTAGCTAATTGCCGTTTAATGAATTTTAGGAGAAGATAGAAAATAATTGTAAAAGGCTATCTAATCTATAAGGTAGCCTTTTTGAATAAAAAAGGAGAAATAAAACAATGAATATTTTACTAATTATATTTTTAATACTACTTATACTTATCACAATATTTACATATTTAATGATTCTATATGCGAGTATGAGTAAAACAGAAGAAGAAAAAATAATGGAAGATCAAGAACAAATGGAATATTTGAAAAATTATAAAGAAAAAAAGGAGAATAGAAATAAAATGGAAATTAAAAGAGGAGATTTATATTATGCAGCTTTAGACGAAACTTATGTAGGAAGTGAACAAACAGGAGTAAGACCAGTAGTAATATTGCAAAACAATATAGGAAATGAGCATAGTCCAACTGTTATAATTGCACCAATAACAAGTAAAGTAAATTCAAAATCGATTATACCAACTCATGTGTATATAAAAGGGTATAAAGATAGACTAAAACAAAATTCACTTGTTTTGACAGAACAAATCAGAGCGATAGACAAATCAAGATTAAAATATTATATAGGAGCTTTAGATATTGGAGAATTGAGAAAAGTAGATAAAGCTCTTATTATTTCATTAGGAATAGATTTAGAGAAAGTCAAAAAAGAAGTGCCACATAGAGAGGGAATAGAAGAAAAAACAGAATTTGTTACGAGAAATCAAATTGCATCTTATGGAATGGTAGCAAGAGAATATCTAAAACATACAGGGAACTTGGAAATTTCAAACGAGGAATTTGGAAAATATATCTTAACACTTATTGATTTATATTCTCCAGATGAAGTTGAAAAACAAGCAGAAAATGTGAAAGATAGAAAATAATATGTCAAATCTATAAAAATATAGGCAAGGTAAATTTTGTACCTTGGAAAAGATTTAGGAAGTTGAGTATGCTATTTATAGGCAATACAAAACTTCCTTTTTAAATTGGAGGAATTGTATGCGAGAAATTGCTAAAAAGTGCATAGAGATAGGAATTATAAAAGACCTATATGAACAAGGAATACTAACAGAAGAAGAAATGAAATTAGCAATTATAGAGATAGACAAAGATTTTGAAAGGAGGGTAGCTTGATGCCTAAAACAGAAATGAGAGTTTTTGCATATTGCAGAGTAGGTAATCCAGAACAATTATCAGAAAATGAGCAAAAAGAGGTACTTTTAAGGAAAACAAAAGATAACAAAGCAACAATTATAAAGAAAACAGCAATACATAATGATATTGAAAAATAAAAAAGAACTATCCAATAGCCGTGAAACTAATATAGATAGTTCGGAAAATATTAAAATACTTTCTGCTACTATTTTAGCACAGAAAGTAGGAAAGGACAAGCAAGGATGAAAAAAGTAGTAACTTATGGATTATATAATAATGAAAAGAGTATAAAAGATTTTGAAAAGCAAATACAAGAGTATATTAAAGATTATGGAGAATGGAAAATAGTAAAAAAATTTATAGACTATACAAAAAATAAACAATGTATAAGTTTTGAGAAATTATTAAATGAAGCTTTAGAAGAAAATATTGATATTATTTTAATAAAAAATGTAAGGCAATTTTGTCAAGCAACTAATTATAAGGTAGACTTTTTTATAAAATTTTTTAATCAAAAACAAATAGAAGTAATTTTCTTGGACGAAAAAATTAGTACAGCAGATGCAGTAGGAATGACACAAATTCAAATAATTGTTTTTATGATTCAAAGCGAAAATGAAATGAGAAGTAAAGCAAAAAGAGAAAATTTATCACGGAGCTATAATAGGAAAAAAAGAATTTGAAAAAATACAGAAAAAAGTAAAAAACAATAGAAACATTGGAGAAAAAATATATGGTTATGACTTTGTCGATGGAAAATATCAAGTCAATGAAAAAGAAGCTACTAATTTAAGAAATAGAATAGAAAAAGAAGTTGATACAGCTACAAAGGAAGAAAAAAGAAGAAAAGCAAACAAATCACGAAGTGAAAAAATGAAAGCACTTTGGGAAAATGAAGATTATAAAAAAAAGATTACAGAAAGAATTAAAATAGCAAAGAAAATGAAAAAATTAAGTGAAAGGTAGGTATAAGAGAGTATGAAGCGAGTTGTTGCATACTGTCGTGTATCTACTGACCATGAAGATCAAAAAAATTCTTTGGAAAATCAAAGGTTGTATTTTGAAGAATATGTAAGCCAACATAAGGACTGGAAACTAATTGAAATATATGCAGATGAAGGAATTAGTGGAACATCATTAAAAAAGAGAAATGACTTTAATAGAATGTATCGAGATAGGCTAAAAAACAAATATGATATTATACTGACAAAAGAAGTATGTAGGTTTGCAAGGAATACAGTAGATACACTAGAAAAGACAAGAGAATTTAAAAAAATAGGAATTGAAGTAAGATTCATAATAGACAATATTAGTACATTTGATACAGATGGAGAATTAAGACTAACAATAATGGCAGGATTAGCTCAAGATGAAAGTAGGAGAATTTCTGAAAGGGTACAATTTGGAGTAATACAAAGTATGAAAAAAGGAGTTGCTTTTGGAAATATAGTATATGGCTACGATTTTGTCAGAGATCCTATAACTGGTAAAAAGACCAAATTAGTAATTAACGAAAAAGAAGCAGCAATAGTAAGAGAAATATTTAATATGTATCTTCATGAAGGTAAAGGTGCTTATACTATTGCAAAAGAACTAAAAGAAAGAGGAGTTGAAATCAAGAGAACTAGAAGTAAAGAGAAGTCAACAGACTGGAGAGAATCAACGATTTTAGATATTTTACAAAATGTGAAGTACATAGGAGATTTAAAACAAAGGATTACATACACTACTGACTTTTTAGAGCATACTAAAAAATATAATCAAGGCGAAGTAGAATTTATTTATAAAGAAAATCATCATGAGGCTATAATTGACAGGGAAATATTTATGGCAACACAAAAAGAATTAAAAAGAAGAAGTGAAATGTATAAACATGAAAAAAGTAAATACACAAATAAGCATACTTTCTCTGGCAAATTAGTTTGTGCTTGCTGTGGTGCATCTTATGTTGGTGGCGAAAATAGAAAAAGAAAAGATGGAACAATAAGAAAAACATGGAGATGTTATACTGCTACTAAATATGGAAAGAAACATATAGAAAATGACCAAGAAATAGGATGCAATAATGATAGAGTAAATAATGAACTTCTAAAAGAATGCTTCACAAAGGCTTTAAAAGAAATATTAACTAATAAAAATGAAATCAAAAGAGATGTAGAAGAATATGTTAAAAAAGCAATAAATAAATGTGAAAAAGAAACTGAATTAAGTGATATACTTTTAAAGGAAAAAGAACAACTTTGTAAAGAAAAAAACAAACTACTAGATTTGTGTATAAAAGAAATAATTGATGAAGAAACTTATAGACTAAAGAACAAAGAGATAGAAAACAAAATGATAAAATTAGAAAAAGAACTAAAAGCACAAGAGCAGAAAATCAAAATTAGAGATAATATTGAAGAAATATTAAGTAGTGTTAGAAAAACGGTAGATAACATATTGAATTTGAAAAAGTTTAGTAAAAACATTTGTAAGGAATTAGTTGATAAAGTTGTTATATACAATGATACAAAATTTGATTTTTATTTAAAGGGTTACGAAAACCCATATATTTTTGATGAAAAAAGTAACATTTTATCCTTACAGCACTTATTATAACCATCATAATTCTTCTTATCCTTGCAGGAGTAACAATAAATATATTAATAGGAGAGAATGGATTATTTAATACAGCAAGAAATGCAGGAGAAAAGTATGAAGAAGCAGGAGCAAGAGAGAAATTAGAAGCTGTGCTAATAGAGTTGCAAGCCGATAAATAACAAAACAAGAGTATAATGAGAAAGAATATATAAATAAAAAAATACAAGATAATAAAATGACAGTAAATGGAGATATAGTATTTGTAGAAGGATGGCAATTTGTAATAGATAGAACAGTACTTAAAATAGGACAGGAATTAGGAAATCTAACAAAAGAAGAAATGCTAAAACCAACAATTATAAAAACAGATGTATTATCAGTAGAAACATGGAATAACAATATCAATCAAACTAAGAAATGAAGACGGAGCAAAAATTATATATATAATAAAAGAAAAAGGAGCAAGTCAAGATATAGAAAAAACAGAGTTAAGCCATACATTTGTAAGGGTACAAGCAGGAAAAGAGTATGAAATAACAATAGAAACGAAAAATGAATATGGAGAAGATACAAAAACAGTAAGTATAATATTAAGAACAATAACAATAAATGATCCAGAAAGTTTAGGAGTAATAGAAGGAGAAACACAACAAATATCATATACAATAAGTCCAGAAGTAGAAAATGCAAACGATATAATTTGGACAAGTTCAAATGAAAAAATAGTAAAAGTAGATAACAAGGGAAATATAACGGAAAAATTCCGTAAATTTCCAGGGAAAAAAGTATTGACATAGTGAAATAAAAATGGTAAGATAAATAATACGAAGTCAC
>CAOKRC010000004.1 GCA_948471035.1 uncultured Clostridium sp. | reverse complement strand
TATATATTTTACGGTATATGACGCGCTCTTTAATACATAATAATACGTTACTTCGATTACATCATTATTCATTTTTCCACTTGGTGTACCTACTACATTATTATTATATTCATAATCACTATCTCCTGGTGTTACTGCACTCGTAGAATAACTATCTCCTGACTTTCCTTCTACCACCACATCATTCGCTATCTGCGTTTTCGTTCCCTCTATATAATGATGTGTTATTACCTTCGATTTGCTTATTTCATAATATAAATTTATTATATTTTCACTATCTGCACCTAATGTTATACTATTATCACTTGCTTCTATATAATTACACCACTTTCCACTATAATTATCTCCTTTTGTTGCCTTCAATGGATTTATTATATAATCTCCTGCATATATTCTTTTTCCTTCATCTGCACTTCCTGTTACTGCATTTCTTATTTCTACTTTATTCCAATTCGGATTTTCTCTATTTACTCCCCAATAATTTATTTTATATGTTAATGTGTAGTTTAAATTTGTTGTTACTTCATTACTATCTGCATTGTGAGACTTGTTATTAATAGAATATTCTAACTCTACGGAATTATTTAATTTTTTATCTTTTAAATATTTAGCATCTGGTTCTTTTACTACTTGCACTGGTATCGCTATTTGATACCAATGACCATAAAATTCTTCGCTCAAATCTTTTGTTAAATTTAAAGCATTTGATTTTGCTTTTATTTCAATATTTCTACCACTAACAGTAATATCAAAAAATTTTTTTGCCTTTTCATCAAGTTCATTGTATATTTCTATGTCATCTTCATCTTTATCCAATTCTAAGTTCTTATTTAATTGCTCATTTATTATTATATCACCATAAGGTTTATTTGGAACATTTTGTCCAATCTCAATTTCTTTTGCTAATCTACTATTTGGAACAAATTGTTGTATTATATAATAATATTTATCTTCTGCTTTCTTTTTATTTGATTTTTTTAACAAACCACTATCACTATATAAAAATGTATTAGCCTTACATAATTTGCCTTCATCATCCTTTTCTTCATAAATTCTTTTTTGTGGCTTTGGTAGGTCATATATATATGGAGAAGTAAATCTCATTGCAATTCCACAACCACTACCACCATATTTAATTTTGAATACAGGTTTATCTAAATTTTCTAAGCAAATTCCTGCACTATTAAACCCTTGCAACTTATTCGAAGCTTTCTTGTATGCTTCACTATTAGTATCTTTAGGATAGCCAAATTCTGCTACTAACTCTGGACTGCCAGGCATATTTGTATCAACATTAACTGCAATACCATTTTCACCAGGATATTCTGTTAGTGAAGAGCTAGTATCCCCACTCCATCTTCCATTTTTATTATAATATATTTTATTTTTTTCACTATCTTGTATAGAAATTCCTTCATTTCCTCCAAACATTTCACTTGAAAACTTATTTTGAGGTGCTTTAACATCCAAGTCTGTCATTGTACAATATATATTCTTTAAATTTGCCTTTTCACGGGTGTCATTTATATTTTTGAAGTAAGTTATTTTGAAGTTTGATACTGCTTCTTTTGTATCAAAATTAATTTTAACTAAATTATCAACAACTCTAATTTTAATTTCATTTACTACTGGATTGTTTAGATTTTTATCAGTATACATATACATATTAAAAGCTTTATATGCTACTTGAACGCCATTCTCAGGATTACCATCAGCATCATATGGGTCTAACCTATTATTTGCCTCATCTTTTAAACCCAAGAAAATCTTTTGATCATCGCCTTTTGCTAAATCTTTCCATCTCTTATATTCTTTCTCTGTTGTACCATTATAATTTTCTACTCCAGTTAAATTTCCTACATATACATCTTCTGGTTCACAAGATTTTTTTCTTTTGTTCATCTTAGTAAAAAAGAATCCTTCTCCATTATTTCCTGTAAATCTTTTTGTTCCAGTTACTTCTACTAAGACATCACATAAATCTCCATCTGCATCAATACAAGTATTATATAATACAATTCCTATTTTTCCATCTTCATTTGCAAGTACATCTAATTCGTCACCATTTACACCTTTATCATTATTAACTTTTTGCTTAATAATAACATCTCCGTTTTTGTTATAACCGCTTCCATTATATAAACCCATATACGAATTACTATTCCAAAAGATTGTAGCATAAGAATATTTACTATTTAATGTTGTTAATTCTTTATAGTCATGATATGTTATCGTTGCTGCTGCTTTAGGCTCCTCTTTATTTAACCTATCATTTATTAAATTCTTTACATCTCCAAAGTTCTTTATTCCATTACTTCTTGCAACTATTAACATACTTATTAATATAAGTATCAACATTAACATTATTGCAATTAGAACTTTTTTATTCAAAAAGCGTACTTTTCCTCTCTCTTTCTTCTCTTTTTTCTCTTCTTCTTTTTTTACAAAAATTCTTTTCATGAAACTTCCTCCAACTTTGTATTACTCTTTCGTTTTCTTTTTTTATTCTTTATAGTCTTATATTAATACCTTGTCTATACTTTAAAAATATCTATTTTTTCCTTTGTCCTTTCTATTCCGCCTCTCTACTGCTTTTTATCCTTTTTTACTTTATCTTTTCTTTTTTATTCATTTTATTTTACATTTTTCTTCTTTTTTTCTCTTTTGCTACGGATTTCTGCATATTTTCGAGATTCACATTTTTTAAATAAAATTTCTATTTTAATATTTTACACTTATTTATGTATATATATTCTTTAATACTTATTTCCCTATACTATAAGAACTTTGCAATTTACCTGTTAACAAATACATTTATCCACAGATTATACATATCTGTGGATAGATCTACTATTTAATGTACATATAATTTATTGCAATAATCATTTTTACTAATTTCTATAAAAAAAAATAATGAATCCTACTTAAAATAGAATTCATTATTTAACATTTTAAATTATTTTCTTCTACGTCTATACTTATTCTTTTTAATTAGAATATTTTCATTTTGTGGTTTATATACATATTTATATATTAACATTCCTCCTACTGATAAAATTGAAATTGTTGTTAATATCAATATTATATATATTTGTGTTCCACCTGTTTTGATTGATAAGATTACAATCGCCTCATCTATATCATCTTCACCTTCTAATTTATTGTTTGGTATTGAATCTATATCTTTAATATCATTTCCATCTTTGTCTTTATTTTCTGCTATCTCAGCTGTATTTATTTTTTGTCCTAGATTTTTAGTTGAGTTTTTCCATCTTAATACTATTTTTATTACTGCACTTTCTCCAGGATTTAATAAAGTATCTTTTAAATAATCTGTTGAAATACTTCCATCCTTATTTTTTTTCCAATTATACTCTTTATTATCTGACTCTACAAACTCTAGTCCATTTGGTATATAATCCTTAATTAAACTTGCATATCCTTCAATTTCACCTTCATTTGTGATTTTTATCGAGTAAGTATATTTTACTTTTGTTGTTTTTAATTTCTTTTTATTAATTTCTACTTTAACAATTGGTTCAGGATTTTCTGTTCCATCATATTTAGTCTCTGTTACTTTTTTCTTTCCATCCTCAATTACCTCTACTGAACTTACATATTTTAATAAAGATAAATCAAAATATTTTAATTGAATATATTCTTTATCTATATCATCTTCATCCTCAACATCATTATTAGGTGTTGAATCTTTATCTTTAATCTTATTTCCATCTTCATCTTGGTCATCTGCTATTTCAGCTGTATTTATTATTATTTTACTAGCTCCTGTTATTCCATCCTCTGTAACTTCAAATTGTACTTGCAGGTCTCTATAATCTGGATTTGTATCTGTTAATCCTTTACTTGAATCATAAGGTTGTATTGCATTTTCATTTCTAGCTTTGGCTTTTGAATATGAATAATAATCTGTTGCTATTATATCAGCATCTTTAACATCTTCTACCTCTACATATTTCTTTTCATTAAAAGTAATAATCTTTAAATCCTTTTTATCCTCTTTTTCAGAAACTTTTCTATACATTTTCCAATCGTATTTTTTATTTATTTCGCTATCCTTTAAAAATCTTATACCATCTGGTAAATCATCTTTGACAACTGATGGAAAACCTGCTAACTGCCCTTCATTATATAATCTTATTGTATATGTTACTTTATTACCATTTCTAACAACATAAGGAGTTGTCTTATGAGTATATTTAATTTTGTCATTTTCCATTGTTAATATTGGTTTTCTGTCTGTAACTATTTTCTCATCAACTCCTGTTATAAACTTCTGTAATCCTAAATCGAATTCCTGAGGAATTATAACATCATAATCTTGGTCATCTTCTTTTTCATTTAGATTACCTGGAGTAGAATCTCTATCTTTTCCATTACTATCTTCTAAAATCTCTGCTATATTTTTTATTTCTTCTGGTTTTGTTGCAATAACTTCTAATTCTAGTTTAATGTCTTTATGAGATAATTCATTTGTTGTTTTATTATATGCTTTTATAGTTTTATCTTTTAAGTATTCACTATATATTCCTGTTTTCCAATTTCCTGCACTATTAACTAATAACTTCCATTTATACTCATAGTTTAATTTACTTCCACTTACAAAGTTACCATCATTATCAACTGAATATTCCTTAAATTTTAGACCTTCTGGTAAGCTATCTGCTACTTTTATGGCAGTACCATCATTTTCACCTTCATTATATATTCTTATTGTATATATAACTGTATCTCCTGTTTTTACCTTTACTGTATTCTTATCTAATTCATAATCTCCATCATTTGTACTTGATAATGTATCTCCATTTTCCCTTTTTAATCTATTAGAATAATCTACTTCTTTATAAGTTCCATTTGGTCTTGGTGTTTTTATAGTTGTTATAAATTTCTTTAATGCTAAATCAAATGACTTTTCATTAAAAATTACTGGCTCATAGTCATCATCATCTTGAATATTTTTATCTTCTGGATATTTTTCTACATCTATTTCATTTGCCTCAGAATCTCTATCTTTATCTATTTCTTTATTATTCTTATCACCATATTTAGTTATAGCTGCTATATTTTTTAATTTATTTCCATCTATTAAACTTGTTTCAACTTTAGCATTTTTATATGTTTCAGGATTTAATACTATACATGCTACTTGTAAAGTTTGATATTTTAATTTATCTGATTCTAATTCAGCTGATTTATTAAATGCTAATATTTCCTTATTTATAAGACCACTTGATTTTACTTTAAGTTTTCCTAGTACTATATTTATATTATCTAAACTTGTTTCATCCTTGCTTATTGATGTATCATAAAAATCGCTTGGTACTAATTTATTTCCTATCTTACTTATCATGCTCTTTGGTAGTTCAGTATATTTTATAGAACTTACATTAGAACCTTCTTCAACAATCCATTTATTATCTATATTTAATTTATATGTAGGTAAATATCCTAAACCTTCAGGAATGTAATCTGTTACTTCTCTTGCATAAGCACTTGTATTTCCCTCATTATATACTTTTATTGTATATACAATTACATCTCCTACATTTACATTTAAGGCATTTTTAGGATGATTATAAATCGCTGTATCTTTTGTGTCTCCAAGTCCAGATGTATCTATGCTATTTCCTTTTCCATTTGGATCTCTTGTAGCTTCTACTTCTTTTCCATTTATTGTACGAATAAATTTTCTTAATGCTAAATCTATTTTTTCATCTGATATCTTTGTATTTTTAAATTTTATACTAATTATTCCATCTTTTAAACTTACAATTATATTATTAGTAGATTTATCATTTTCTCCATTTTTTATTGTTACTTTATCAACTTCTGTACCACTTCCATTTAATTCTTTTATAGTAACACTATTTACTTGATATTTTTCATCTTTTTGTATTTTATTTACTGTTACACTTATCTTTCCTTCATATTTATTATATCCTTCTGGTGCTTTTGTTTCTTCTACTGTGTATTCATCATCATTTTTTACATTCTTTATATCAACATTTTCTGCAATTGATAATCTTCCATCTTCTGTTGTTTTTGTTGTATCTCCTATTTTAAAAGTTGATTCATTTGTCTTTATTATATTTCCATTTTCATCTGTTTTTTCTAAATTTAAACTATACTTTCCTTGTACTAAAGAATTCTTAACTTTTATAGTTACTACATTTTCATCTTTAATATATTCAATATCTTGAGTAGGTATCTCTACTCCATTTTCATCTGTTACAATTATTTCCTCAATTCCATACTTACCATTAAGTTGTTGTTTTTTTACTGTTAATTTTATCTTTTTACCATATTTATTATATCCTTCTGGTGCTTTTGTTTCTTCTATTACATATGTATCATCAGTCTCTATATTTTCAATCTTTTTATTTTCTGCAATTATCATCTCTCCATTTGAAGTTGTCTTTGTTTCTAACTCATTTATTTTAAATTCAGCTTCACTTGATGTTATTGTTGTTCCTGTTTTATCTATCTTTAATAAATTTATAGTATAGGTTCCATCAACTTTTACTTTTAATCTTTCAAAATCATCATCATCTTCTTCACCATAATAATAAAAATCTTTTTGATTTAAATTATTATTTCCTGATTTTCCTATATAACTTGGTAAACATTTTCTTGTTTCTGGAGATAAATTATTTCCTGTTGAGTCTTCCTCACTATTGCCTTTAGTCTGTATTGTTCCATTTTCATCTGTAACTTCAACTATCTCAGCAACATTTGTTAATATTGTATCACTTGCTACCTCTCCTGTTACTTCACACGTTACTTCCACTTTATCACTAGTTATATGTTTTCCTGCACTATCTACTGTCACTGGAGTTAATGTTATTTCATTGGCATAGACTATATATCTACTTCCGTCCTCACTGTTTGTCGCCTCTGTCCATTTTCCTGTCGTATCAGCTAGTCTTAATCCCTCTGGTAAATAGTCTCTAATTCCTTTTATTTTTACAGTATTTTCACATTCATTATAAACTTGTATTGTATAAGTTACTTTTTGTCCTGGTTTCACTTCTACAGCTTCTTTTTTATGTAAATACTTAAAATCATTTCCATTAAATGCTGAATCATCATTTTGTACTTGTACTTCTGGTTCTCTACTATCTTCTAAAGGTTCATTATCTATCTTAGTAATATATTTTCTTAAAGCTACGTCATAAGTTGGTTTTTCTATATTCGATTCGTCTGAATCATTAATTTCTTCTTTAGCTGAACTAATAAGTGGCTGTGCATTAGAATTTGATTCATTTTTCCACCATGTTAATTTTTTAGATGATGAAGAAATTTTTATCTTTATTTTATCTATTGTTGATGCCTTAGTACTTTGTATTCTTATATAAAATGGATTATTATTTGTTTTCTTTATATCTCCATAAGGTATTGATGAAAATTCTTTTCCATTATAAACAGAATATTCTGAATTTAATATTTCGCTCTCTTTATTATCTTTTACTCCATACACTTTTACTTGTTCTATTTTACTTGAATTACTAATTTGAAATGGTCCTATATATACATAACCATTTATTCTTGTTGTAGTTTTAGCATTACCTTTACTACTAAATGCTGGAGTTACTGAAGATGATGGTATATTTACATCAGCATTATTAGCTACATTTCTAAAATAACTAAGAACTATCGATTGAATCTCTCTATTTTGTTCATCTGATTCAGGATTCCATGATGAAAGATTAGTAGGAGTAGTTGTTTTTTTGATTTGAGCTGATTTCAAACCATTTGTTATTTCCCATATTGCAATTTGTTGTAATATAAATATCTTTGTTGTAGTTAATGATTCTTTAGGTATATATTCCTTGTCTCCATCAGAATACCATTCTGAAATTTCCTCACACAATTTATTTATATTATTTTCTTTTTCATCATAGCCTTTATTCATTATTGCCATTATCTTTTTAATTTTTGTACTATCTAAATTTCCTCCAGTTCTTAAACTAAGTGGTATATTACTTGTAGTAGTTACTTCACCTTTGCTTGTATATTCAGCTGTTAAAGTTCCAGTTTGTGCTTGATCAGTAGAATTCTCTGTTGGAAACAGTCCATTCATATCTAAACAAAATAAATTCTTACTAAAATCTTTTTCTGTTCCTAGATATGGTCTATATATTATTCTATCATTAACTTTATATGAAAAATTATCTGGATGTTTTATACTAACTCCTAATCTTACTTTTGAACCTACTTGAGTATTCCAATCAGTAGCTGTTAAAACTATTGACAATTGCATTAATATCATTATAAAGATTATTTGTATAACAATAATTCTTTTACATATATTTTTCTTCATCTATATTCTCCTTTGTGTACTCTTACTTATATTACACCTATACATTATATATTTTATAATTTTGAATTTTAAAGTCAATATCCAAATTCTCCAAATATGCTGGTTTATCAAGCTTTTTTCACTTTTATAGCGGTTTTTGTTATTTATTACATTTTTATATCTTTTTCTTTACTTTTATGTATCCATCTTTTTTATTATATAATGAATATTTGAATCTTTTTCTAATATAATTTAACATGAAAAAAATTGTTTATTTATTTTTATTAATATTAACTTCATATTCTGTATTAGGACTTTTTAATATCTCATTTGCTAATTGCAGCAATATAAACATTTTTGATACTCCCACATCTATACAAACAACAAATGAAATTAAAAAAGATATTTATTCAAAATATGCAATCGTCTATGAAAGAAATTCTGGTACAATTTTATTTGAAAAAAATGTACATGAAAAATGTCCTATGGCATCAACTACTAAAATAATGACTGCAATTATAGTTTTAGAAAACTCTAATTTATCTGATGTTGTTACAATTTCAAGAAAATCAGCATCTACTGGTGGTTCTCGCTTAGGTTTAAAATACAAAGACAAAATAACTGTTAATAATCTATTATATGGTCTTTTATTATGCTCTGGAAACGATGCAGCAGTTGCACTTGCTGAACATGTAGGTGGTAATTACAATAATTTTATGAAAATGATGAATAAAAAAGCATTTGATTTAGGATTTTATAGTACACATTATGAATCTCCACATGGACTTGATAGCAAAAAACATTATACAACGGCATACGAACTTGCATTATTAACAGATTATGCATTAAAAAATAGTACTTTTAAAAAAATAGTAAATACACATAAACATTCTGTACAAATAAATAATTATTCTAAAACTATATCTAATACAAATGAATTGCTAGGAAAACAAAATGTTTATGGTGTAAAAACTGGTTTTACAGGTAACGCTGGAAGATGCTTAGTAACAGCTGCCAAAAATAATAAAAATTTGGATATTATAGTTGTAGTACTTGGTGCAGATACTAAAAAAATACGTACTAAAGATTCTTCTAAATTAATATCTTATGCATTTGATAATTTCTCATTAGTTAATTTAGACTCTTATTTTAAAGACGAATATAATAAAATTAAAAAAGAGTGTTTTGAAAATGTATCAATAAAAAAATCCTATAAAACAAATATAAAAACATCTTTATTATTACCAAAATATAAATTATATCCTATTAATAATAATTTTTCTAACAAAGTATCTGTATCAACTTTAGTTTTAAAAGAATTTCATGCTCCAATAAAGAAAGGTACAATCATTTCAAAAATAAATTTATATATTGATGCACAATATATTTGCTCATGTAATATTATAAATAAAGAAGATATATCTCAAAAAAATTATTTAGAATATCTACTTTACTTTTTTAAAAATTTTAAAAATATTTCAAATAATGTTTCTTTTTAATTGACTTTTTACCTTTTTTTTGTTATTATATTCCTACATGCTAATTTATGCGGGAATAGCTCAGTTGATAGAGCGTCGCGTTGCCAACGCGAAGGTCGCGGGTTTGAGCCCCGTTTCCCGCTCCATTATTTATATTATGGCGATATAGCCAAGTGGTAAGGCACGAGTCTGCAAAACTCTGATCCCCGGTTCAAATCCGGGTGTCGCCTCCAAAAAATTAGCATTTTAAACGAATGGTATACTGTATCACATTAGCACAAAATGCAGAAATACTCTCTTTGTAAGGGAGTATTTTTCGTTTTACAAAATACTTATCTATCATAAATTATCACAATTTAGTATAAAATATGCTGTACAATTGTTGTACATTAAAGAGTACGACGTCTTGAATATAGCTATTCTACTGACTTTGTAGGTTCTTCTGATTTGGTTTATGCCTCCAATTGTACATTAAACATTTTATTTACGATCCATGGTTCAGCGGTTTGACACTCAAAAATGGTAAAATATTAAAGGCTAGCCAATATTTTATTATTTGTGCCGTTAGAGCGATTCACTTGGTACGAATAGGTCGGGAGTTCGAATCCCCCCAGATCGATTATGAGTCAGATTAATTTCTGACTCATATTTTATATATATACTGATGCATCATATATACTAGTTGAGATTTGTAGATAATATAATACTTTTAAGTTATAAACATAAAAACTGACAAATATAAGATAAAAAATTCAAATTAATTAGTAAATAAATTTATAGGAAAGCTTAATACAAACTTATCACTCTAATTCTACTAGGAATATCAATATATTAATATTTAGTTAATCAAATGTTATATTACAATAAATTACAAATTCCACAGAAAGTTTAAAATCTGTGGAATTTAATTTACTTATATAAATCTCTTAATATATAATTTTAATAATCTAAATAATAATTCTTAATTTTCTCTAAAGTTCCATTATTTGAAATTCTTTCGAATTCTTTTTTATAAATTGATCTAGTATAATCTTTATTCATAAAATCTTTTTCAAATTTATCTCTTCTATCAATTAAAATTTGATTATTTGTCCATAAATTAAAATGTCCCTCATTATTAATCCTCTTTGAAATGTAATCATAACATATTTCAAAATATTCACCAAAAGTCTGAACTTCAGGATAATTCTTTAAAGAAGTCGTAATTGCCTTTTAGCTAAAGTTTCTATATCAAAATCTCTGTCTGAATCAGAAAAAACCTCCCCATATATTTTTCTAGGTATTTCCTTTCTTCAATCCATGTGATCTTCAACTGCTTCTTTCATAATTTTGATTTGTCCCATATTAAAATACTTCTTTAAATTACTATCACTATTTGATATTTCCTCAGATTCCATTTCATGATCTTCTCTACTAATACTTAAACCTAAATAATGATAAAATGCCACTGTATATTCCATATTCTTATCTAAATTATAAAATTCAGATATAAACATCATATTATCTATAACACTTGTACATCATTACATGAGAATAAAATCTCTCATATCTTGGGAAAACATTTTTCTTTATATAATTAACTAATTCTTCATTTATTGTTATTTTCTCTAATTTTACACAAATTTATTTTTAGTATCACTCATGAATACTAAAAGCAATTACATTCTTAGTATTATCTGATTTAGATATATCCATTTTTACTTTTAGCACATTATCTATATCCACAAATTTTATTCTTAGATCTATACTAATATTATTTGAAGATTCTATTAATGTTTCCATATCAAATTCTGCATAACTAAGTTCTAATTTTGTAGTATTCATGTTTTTTATTGTATTTACTATTTTTTCATACTCGTTATTACTTATAATACCCATATTTTCAAACTTTTGCTTATTATTTATATATACTTTATTTATATCTTCTACATTTTCAATATTATTTTTATTATCAATCAAATAATATATATAATTCGTTATAAAAGTTATTATTTTTTCCTCTTTTACAACTCCTGAATAACTATTAAAAAATTTTTCTTGATCCATAAGATGTATTTTTTCTTGTCTTACATATTCTTCATTCCTTTTTACGACTTCAGTAGTTTTATTATTTTCATTCTTAGAAAACATTTGAATAAGTATTCCTAAAGTTATCAATAATATAAATATCATTACAATTAATACTATAATAATATTATGTATTTTAGATCTTACAGGTCTTTTATTTTTTTTATTCATAAAATTCTCACCTTTTTAACTTGCATATTTTTCATAATATCTTCTTGCAGCATCTATTCTTACTTGATATCTTGGAGCTCCTGGTCTTTCAAATCCATCACAAAATGCCCTTGTTGATTCTTCTATATCAGTAGATGACATCCATATATTTCTTTCATTTTCATATCCACTAAATTGATATGTTGCATATCCATCTGCTCCTCCACCAGGTTGTAATTCTCCAAGTAAAAATTCAACTTGTAAATCAATGTCAGATGGTTCCACTCCTCTTGATCTAGCAAAATTTTGTAATTGTGTTTTTCTTCCATAAGACCATTGACAAAGCCCAAATCCTTCTCCTGTTGCCTTTTCTATTACTGCTGGATCAAATCCAGATTCACCATATATATTTCCCATAGCTGCAGCTGCTGCTTCTTCAGAATATCCTGCATCTATTAATGCTAACCAAACTTTTTCTTCTGCTGTATCTCCTGCCAAGTTAGCTGATGATTTTTTAGGAACTTTTATATATTCTTCTACATTTTCTACATTTGCTTTTTCTAAATCTATAAGCATTATTACTATACTATTTTTATTTGTTTTACCTACTACATCATCCTTTTCAAGTTCATCTCCTACTGAAACTTCTACATCTAGTCCAGCTATAATTAAATAATATCCTTTTATATCTGTATTCTCAGTAAGTTCTATTTTAACACCTGTTCCAAATTCTATAGTATTTACTAATTCTACTACCTTTCCTTTCCCCATTGCAATTACATCTAAACCTTCATCAAATCCCTCTGTCTTTTTTTCAGATTTTCCACCATTTTTAACTTGTTTTTTTACATTTTCATAAAATAATTGATAACCATTTGCTTTTAAATGATATCCACCTGAATTATATGTATCACTTAAGTATCCATCACTATCAACTAATCCTTCTGTTGTGTCAATAAATTTAATTCCGTTTGAACTGCAATATGATTGTATTTCTGAATTTCTATCATCAATTTGTTTATTCCATGCCAAAGGATCCATTCCATTATTTACATTTTTACCAACATGAGGTACTTTCAATACATATATTGGTACACTAGAATATGATGTTTTTAATTTATCTAATAACTGCTTCATACTTGAAGAACCTTGAGTATCATTTAATCCTAAGAATACAATTACTCCTTTTACGCCATCTTTATTTATCCTATCATAATTGGATAACCATTGACTTGCACTCCATCCACTTTCTGCAAAAGTAGTTACTCCATCAGTATTTATAGATGTAGCTTGTTCTAATCCTACAGTCCAAGAATCACCTATCATTATAAATCCATCTAATGACTCTGAATTCTCTTTGTTTTCTTCTTCATTATTTTCTTCTGTTTCTTCAGTTTCAATATATTCTTCACCATTTTCCTTTGCTCTATAAGCATTTACTGCTGATTTACTAGCAATTAGTGTTCCATACTCTAAAACTTGCTTTTCAATTTTTCTATCTGGCCATAAAGAATCTTTATACTCTGGTATTGGCCATTCCAAAATCTCTTTTATATCTTTTTCAAAGTCTGAATAATCAAAATAATTTAATTCCACTAACAATTCTTTTAAATCTCTATATATTAATTGAGCATCTACCGATGTTTCATGTTCTAATATTGAAAAAGCTGATAATGATTCTTTATTAAATGATATCTTCTGTTTCTTTTCCTTTCCTGATCTTATACTTTCTGCTTTTTCTATTGTTCCATCATATATATAATATTCTCCATTAAATAGCTTTTTAGTTGTTGGGTTAGTTACTCCTCTTACTCCATCTTCTTTTTGTACTATATTATTTGCTATTGTACCTTCAAATATTATAGTATCACCTTCATTTAATCCTTCTATTTCTCCTGTATAATTAAATTGTTCTGAAGATTCAGTTGTTTCATATACATTTACTGCTCCATTTGTAGTCTTTAGTTGTCTTTCTCCATTAACTTCTTCATATACATATTGTGTATCCTCTTTTTCTTTCTTACCATCTTCTTCATTATTTTCTTCTTTTTCTTTTTCAACTGCATATTCTACACTTCTTCCATCAGTATCAAAATACACATCTCTAAACCAATGATGTTCTACAGATTTTATATATGGTGTTTTTGTTTTTATATTACTTGCATCTCTTTCTAATTGTTTTATTTTCTTTATTGTATCATCTGAATATCCTGCACCTTTTAATTGATCTACAGTATATGTTATTCCATCTGCTGTTTTTAATTTTACTGTTCCTTTAAAATTAGCCTTTTTAAGTCCTATATTTACCTTTGTATCTAAATCAGTATTATTTGCTATTTCATAAGCAAAATCTGGTGCCATTGTAGCTAAATGTAAAGATATTAATAACTCAAAAGGTTTTCCATATCTTCCTGACCATCCTGCTAAATTATAATATGTTACATCTTTTCTCCAATTCCAAAATGCCAATCCAGAACTCATATTAGACCTTGCTATTTTAAGAGTATTTGTTTCTCTATTTACTGATACATCAGATATTATTTCTGATAATTGGTCAAGTGTCCAACCTACTGCTGGTATAGCTCTAATTGCTGTTGCTGTATCTGACCATATTCCATTATCTATATGTATCATTCCTGAACCCCATGAATTTGACATTCCATCTGTTATTTTGCCTTTTGTTATACTTTCAAGCATACTTTTTAAATTTACTGTATCATTGCTTATCAAATATGTTCTATTCTCTGCTGCTAAGTATGCTGTTAAATATGAGCTTTTTATTCCAGTTATTGTCCCTGTTGAGTTACCATTATCATCTTCCTCAAATTCAACATCTTCTACAAATCCACATCCTTCTAAATCATATCCCATATCATATAAATATTGTGCTACTTCTATTACATCTTCTTCATTTACTGCTGCATGATCTATTCCTATAAAATATCCCTGTACATTATCCCATATTCCCATTACTAATTCTTTTAATTTTTCTAATGTCATACTAGGTATAGCAGTTAAGAATCCGAATACTCCTATTAAAATAATTATTATTAGAATTATTATTAGAATTATTCCAATTACCCCTATTCCAGCAGCTCCTGCACCTGCAGCCCCTGCCGTTCCTGCAGCTCCTGCTGCACTAGATGCCCCCGATGCCGCTGCACTTCCTGCTCCTGATGCTGCCGCTGTTCCTGCTGCTTCTGCACCTGCTCCCTCTGCCGCCGTTGTTCCTGCTGCACCAGATGCTGCTTGTCCACCTTCTGCTACTCCCGATGTAGCTGCACCCGCTGTCTCTCCTTCTGCACCAGCTGTACCAGGATTTGAAAAACTTCTTCCATTTGTATTTGAAAGTTCATCTCTATTTTGTGGAGCTTGGTTTTGTCCTCTTGGAGTATTTGATGACATATCATCATTTGGCTGGTTACTTGGTCCATTTCTATAACTATCTTCTTGATGGCTACCATCATTTGTATTATTTGTATTTTTTTCTACATCATCACTATTATTGCCCTTTGAATCTTGTTTTCTCTCTTCATCATTTTTCTTATCATCTTTTGACTTTTCTTTTTCTTCACTATCATCATCTTTATCTTCTTTTTTTTCTTCGTCTTTATCTTTTTTCTTAGGTTTTGAATTTGATTTTTTATTTTTTGCATCTGATTGTTCGTCTTCATCATCTTCATCCCAAACTGAAGTTACATCATCTTCTACACCATTGCTCTGTCTATTATCTACTTCTTCATCTTCTAATTCTTCATTCTCTTTCTCTTGGTCTTCTGGCTCGTCTATATTATTTATATCATCTTTTGACATATCATCACCTCCAATCTAATAAAATTATTTTTTAGGAATAAATATATATTTCATATTTTCATCTAATGTAGTATTTTTAATATATAAATCAAATTTAATCTCTTGTCCATTATTATAAGTATATACTAATATGCACTTTGTATAATTTTCTTCTTGTGAAAATGAATTTTCTAATACTTCATAAGAATAATAATCTTTTACTGAACAATTTAGTTTTTGTAACTGTTCTATTAAACTTCTGAAATCCTCCAAATTTGTAATTCCAAATCTATTTTTTATTGACTTTTTATTTTTATTAAAATATTCTGCTACATCTTTATTTTTCTTTATTATATTCTCAAATAAAATATTAAAATATTGATTGGCAACAATTTCTATCTTATCTGAAATATTTGATTTTGGTATTTCTCCTTTATAGTTTTTATACAGTATTTCTATATTTTTAAAACCTTTTTTCTTTTCTTCTATTTCACTTTTATTATCTATATATTTTTTATTAGAATTTGATATTTTTGTTTCATCTTTTTCTTTATTAATTACACTAATAATAGCAAATAATAATATTATTAAATTTACTACTAAAAAAAATATTAATATCTTTCTAATTCTCTTATTTTCCATAGTAAACTCCTTAGATTTAAGCTCTTATTTCTACACAAATTTATATTAAAGGAATCGTTAAACTATATAATTTTATAGCATTTGCCTTTTCTTTTTCTGAGCTTTCTTCTTTTCCAGAATATGCTTTTAAAATTCTTATTTTATTTAAAATTATTGCCTGAGCATCTTCCTCTTCATCTGCATATTTTTGAAATTTAATTGTAAATTCTTTTGTTTCTCCTGGATTTAACGCAATCTCTAAGTTTGAGTTTGTCATTTGTCTTCTTATATTTCCTAAGTCTAGTAATATCTCTTCGCTTTCATAAACACTTGACATTACCATAATATAATCTGTTTTATTAGTTATTTTTATGTTATATTCTTCATGGTCATAAAATATAGCTTTTGATAATATTCTTATCTTAGAATAATCATCTTCTACTACTCTTTTCAAATCTACTTTATCAATAAAATCTCCGACATTTAATTTTATTTCATCATTTTCTTTAGTCATTATTACTTTTTCCTCATAATATGAATATTCCTCTCCTGTAAGCCCTGTTGTAATAATGTCATTAAATATCTTCATTGTATATATATATTTATTTTCATAGTTTGAATAATTTTGTATACTATACCTTTTCTTTGCTGTATATATTGATTTAACATATTCCACAAATTTATTTATGTCATTATTAAAAGCCTTTTCTTTGCACGAATTTGATAACATTTTAAATGCATTATCATATTCGCTATTATTACAATAATTAAAATATGTATCTAAAATATTAGATATTTTTATATGATCTTTTTTAGGAACTGAATTTGCATTATCTATTACTGATTTATTTGGAGTATAACTTGTATTTAATACAACCTTTTGTTTTCGTATTCCAAGTAAGAAGTTTATTATAAATATTAATAACCATACTAATATAAAAATTATTATTTTTTTTCTATTATCCCTTATAAAATTTCTTATTTTTAATCTAAACTTTGTAAACAATTAACTTACCTCCTTTACTTTATACTGAAAGATAATTCATAATTGTTATAATCATGTTCTAATATTACAATATTTATATAATCATCTTTTGTTTTATCATTCTTTTTAGTTATATCATAAATATTAGCCCATAAAACATATATATTTCCAGTCTTTTCATTTCCTAATCTTTCAATATTTGTAAAATTAATTGTAAGTTCTCCAGTTCCAATCTTTTCTTTTACGTATTTTTCGAATTGTTCTATTGTTGGAAAATACTTTGATTTATACTCATTATTTAATACTTTATATGCTTTTGAAAATTCTTCATCATCAATCCATTTTATGAAATTTATAGCATATTTTTGTATTCTATTTTGTTCTGGTAGTGTTTTATCATCTTTTTCTAATGAATTTTTATTTTCTGATATTTCCACAGTATCATTTATTTCTTCTTTATCACTAGAAGAAATAGTATTTATTAAAATAATAATATTTATTACCATAAGTGTTAGTACAACAAATAAAAGTATTAAATTTATTTCTCTATCATTTAACCTTACTTTTTTATTTTTTCTCATATACTATTTCCTCACTGATAATTATTTTAAAGATTACTTCCATCATCAAATGTATTATCTTTTATTCTATCCATAATTTCTTCTACTGCTTGATCTGGACTTGTTACTCCATAATTTGTATAAGTTTGAGATAATGATTGTACTCTAACTGCCATATCTTTTTCTTGCATTGCATGTGCAAGTCTAAATTCGTTAGGATCTGTTAATGTGTTTAAGTCAGCATTTGACAATCTATCCATATCTGATGCTAAAGCTGTAACATCAGCTTGATTATTTAAGTTATATCCTTTTGATGTTGCAAATGCTTGTAACATCATTTGTACCTTTGACTCAAGTGTATTTGTATTAGTAGTTAATAATCTTTGTATTTCTGCTTTTAATCTATTATAATCTGCTTGGTTTGTTTTATAATTTTCATATAATGATTGTTTAGAATACTTTTCAAGCATATCTTTAAAATTATTTTCGCTATTTTGAATATCAGCTGGAATTGTTTTTCCAGCAGCATAAGCAGTCTGTATAGATTTACCAGTATTATAAAATTCAAGACCTGTATTTAAAGATGTCTTTTGATTAGCTCCTGCACTCATTGCAGTAAATGCTATTGCTCCTCCTAGTGCTGGATCAATTGCAGTTTTTGTTATTTTCTTTGCAGCTTTTCCTGTTTGGTCTGCTATATTTGCACCTGCTCTTTTAAGTACATTATCACTAGCTTTTCCTCTATCTATTGCCTGTCTAGTTTTATTACTTAAATCTCTTACTTGTTTTACAACCGGCATATTTCTTGCTGTATTTCTTATTGATGTAAATGTTCTATTGTTATTTAAATTAAGGTTTCTACTAATTCTGCTTCCAGCTTTTCCTACAGAACTAGCAGCCTTCTTAGCAACTTCTCCTGCTGTCTTAATAGCAGCAAGTGAAGCAACTGTATCTGCCATAGTTGAAGATTTTTCAAAATTGAATATCTTCTTTATAATTTTTTCTCCTGGCCAAATAAATACCATACACATAATCGCAAGTACAGCTCCTGCTACTGAACCCCATCCTGCTTCTTGTATTAATATTATTGCTGTATTTGGAAAAACTATATATATTAAACAATGAAATGGTTGGATTAATACATTAAGCATAAATTCACTAAACCATGTATTTAAGGCCTGCGCTTTTCCATCTCCTACTCTGTCCATAGAATAAGTTATTGTTATTATTGGTGCAATCATAATTAAAAATCCTATGATTAACATACGTTTTATATATGAGAATAAGAACGCTGCTGTTACACCAACTAATACCGCATAACATATTGCGTTTGCCCATGTTACTGATGCACTTCCAATAAAACTCTTTGTTACTAACGACGATGCTAAACTTTCAAAATTTGTTTGTCCTGTACTTCCCATGTTATCCATTATATTTCTTAAAATTTCTACTAAGCCATTATTAACTGTAAGTGTTGCTATTATTATGTAATGTAATAGAAATAGTAAAGCAAAACTTACTAACCAATCTGTTATCATTTTCTTGTATTTTGCTTGGTCTGAAGCAACTGTTGATATTGCCATTCTTATTCCTATATATAATAAAACAAGTAATAATGCTGATATTGAAAATATTCTTAATGTATAATACCATGCTGCTACATTTTCTCTTATAACTTTTACAGAAGCACTACAATTAAAATCAAAAAAGTTTATATTTGTAAATGATACTCTATTAAAAAATATATCATCTGGAGTAAGAAGTCCGAACTGATGATGTATTTCCATCAGCACATGCTATTGCTGTTATAACTCCTTGAACTGCTCCTGAAATACCAACAACTATAACTCTTAAGAATATTGTAAGTACACCTACTATACCATCTGCTATTCCTCCTAAAAGTCCGCTTCCACCACCTGCTGCTTCTATAAGATCTGTTGTTCCTTGTTCAGTCATTGGACCAGCACTAGCATATACATTGGACGCATTGAAGTTTAGCCATATTGTCAGTATGAGTATTATTATAATTAAGTTTTTCAATACTTTTTTCATGAAATTATCTCCATTCTTAAATTATTATTTATATTTGAATTTAAAAGTATCTCCCAGTCCACCATGTGAAGCTCTTCCCTTCATTCCTAAAAGATTTCTAATCATCTTTTCTGCTCTTGATAATGATGCGAAGAATAACACTGCAAGTAGTGGAGCTACTTTAAATATTTCATAAGCTGTATTTATAAACACTACATAAATTCCTGCATGTATTGGTTGAGTAAAACAAAACATTAAAAATTCTTTAAGCCATGTTTCAAATGCTTGAGCCTTTCCATCTCCTGCCCTATCTATTGAATATGTGATTGTTATTAATGGTGAAATTACTATTAAAAATCCTATTGCAAATAATCTTTTTAAATATATTAAGAAAAATTTTACTTCATAGAATACCATAACCATATACATTAATACTACTCCAACATAACTCCAACCAGTTACTAAATTTGCAATATTAAATATTTGAAAAAGTAAACTCTTTTCAAAAGTTTTTATCCCCACTGCACCAAATAGTGCAACTATTGCTTCACATATTGTTAATACTATTACAATTATATAATGTAACAAAAATAACAATGTAAAACTAAATATCCAATCTATAATCATTTTTTTGTATTTTGCTTTATCTTCTGCAATTGTTGATATTGCCATTCTTATTCCTATATATATTAATACTAATAAACTTATCGCAACTGCAATTATTCTTACAGTATAATACCAAGTAAGTACACTTGACTTAAGAGCTTTAGACATTTTGCTTCCATTATTTTCAATAACATAATTTGAATCTAAAAGTTTAACTTCATTAAATACTACTGCTTCTATTGTAAAATATTCAAAATTATGTGTTCCTTCTGAGGCTATTATTGATATCAAAGTATGTGCAATCATAAATGGAACAGAAACTATAAATCCTATAGCACCAGCTGCAGCAGCTCCAAATGAAAAAGTAGATGATACTCTTTTAGTAATACTTACATCATCTCTTCCACTTACTGTAGTAGTTGCTTCTTCTGTTAGCTGTTTATAATTATCATATCCATACGCTTGTTCAACAGCTTCAGCATTTACTCTTTCATCATCGTCATCATCAGCATATATGTAATTAGGTAGTATTGCTGTTAATGATAATATAACAATCAACAGCCCAATAAATTTTTTCTTCATATATTTTGATTCCCTTTATATTTTGTATTAACTATCTAATTTTGCTTGTACTAATTTATTCATATTAGTTTCAACAAATTCAAATTCCTTTTTAGTTGGTTGAATAGCTATAATTGCTGTATCTTCTCCAACTTTTAGTAATCCCTCACCTCTTTGACAAGTTGTTAAGAAATGAGCTTCACCATCACTTAATTTAAATACCTCTTTTATATAATGAATTTCTGATTTATCTTGTGCTAAAAACAACTTTGTATCAGAAGATGTTAGAACTGCTTGTACTTCTGGTTTTTCATAAAAATCTTGAAACTTTTGTGACATAACTGCTAATGATACATTTCTTTTTCTAGCACGTCTAGCCATTTTATTTAAGAAATCTACTGCTTCTGGATATGGAAGTAACATCCATGCCTCATCAACTAATACTCTTTTCTTAACAGCCTTTGCTTTATCCTCACTATTCTTTTTTACATATTTCTCCCAAATCCAAGATAATAATATTTGTTGTGCAAGAGGTCTTGCAAAATTTTCTTCTAGTTGTGAAATATCTAAGTTTATAAATGGCATTCCATCTAATAGTTCAAAAGTTGATTGCCCATCAAAATATGCCATTTGACCATTAAATGATTTAACATATTGTTTCATAACCTTTATTAAATAACTATAATGAAATCTATAATCAGGGTTTTCATTATTTTGAGCGTTTCTACAAATTCTTTCATACCAAGAACTAATAGTTGGCATTGGTTTCTTTTCTCTTTCTAATCTATCTTTAACAATTGAAGATGTATTTACATATAAACTTTCAACATTATTCGTTATTCCAAGTCCCTCATATTCCTGAGCTACTGCTTCTGATATAATTTGTTTTGTAAGCTCATTTACTTCTGTGCTTCTTGTACTACCTCTTGCCATAGTTAATAATGACTGTGTAACATCTTCTACTTTATTTTCTACATTTAGTACAACTCTTTCCTTTCCTGTTATTTCATCTTTAACTATTTCTGGTTCTATATCAAAAATATTTATTATTGTTTTTGAAGTTGGACTTATTGTTACGCTTACTCCTCCAAGTGCTTCAGCAACGACTCCATATTCTCCTTCAGCATCTAATGCCAAACTTTCGATTCCCATTAATACTGATGAACGTGCAGTTAATGTTTTTATTGTAACACCTTTACCAGCACCAGATTTACCAAATATGACCATATTATAATTTGCAAGTGTTGTACTAAAATTATCAAATAATATAGGTAGCCCTGTTTGTCTATTAAATCCTAATGGAATTCCCCTTTCATGTCCAACATCTGAAGTAAAAAATGGGAATACTGTTGACATTGAACGTCTATCAAATGTATGTGTTTTGTTTATTTTATTATCACAAAATGGCATATTTGACCTTAAAGCTTCATCTTGTAATGCCCAAGCTGGTTTTACTCCAATTAATGTCTTAGACATTTCTGCAGCTAATAACTCTGTATATTTATCTAATTCATCTAATGAATATGCAAACAAAGTACATACTATAGAAGCATCAAATAATTTATTAAATCCTGCTGCTATTTGGTCTCTTAGTTCTTCTGCTTCTGCTCTTTTTTGTGCTAGTATTCTTTCTCTATTTATATCTCCTCTATCCCATGCAACAATTCTTTCAGATTCTAGTTCATTAATTGTTCTATTAAGTTCTGTTTGTGAAACATTTTCACTTACTGGATTTATAAATACTGATACATTCAAATCTCCAAATGTATACATACTTCTTAAAAATTCTGGAAATGTACACATTCTAGGAATTGTTGAAACTATCATACTTCTTGCAAATCTTGGTTTGCTTGAAACTATTTCTAAATAATTAGCATTACTTGCATCTATTCCTGCAGGGGCAATTAAATCCTTTATAGACTTTTTATTTCTTTCCAATAATCCTAATGTTTTTTGTTTTTCTTCTAGCACTATTTCATCTTCTTTTTCTGACTCTTGTTTATTTTTACCCATTTTATTTACCCCTCCTCATTAGTTACTTTTTAATTCTTCTGATGAATTATCAGTATCTTCTATTTCTGCTTTTTCAATTTCTTTTCTTGCTCCTTCATATATTACAGGATCCATCTGTTCTTTATACTCATCAATTATATCATTTGCTTTTTCTTTTATTAACTGAGATTTTCTTAGTTTATCAATCTGTCTATATTTATCTGCTTTAATTATACTATCAGTTGCAAGTTCTATTGCTGCTGAATTTATTGCAGCTTCTAATTTTTCTTGTTTCTTTTCTAGTACATCTTTTCCACTACTATATAAAGCATCATATTGAGAGTCTAAAGCCTTTGATAACTGAATTAGCTCAGAATCATCTCTGTTATAAGCAACATATAATAATTCAGCTAAATTTTCAGAATCTAATATTTTAGCATTAACACCTGAAGCTTGAAGTGCATGTATAATTGATTGAACTCTTGTATATAATTCAGAAAATGCAATATTATCTAATTCATCTGGTGTACTATCAGCAGCTCCAGAGAATTCATTTGAATAATAAGAAATAACAACATACGTTTTTTGTTGTAATATATTTTTATTTAAACTCATTCTTCCTACATAATCTGAAATATCTATTCCATATTCTAATACTCTTGTTTTTCTTAGTTTCTCAAATTCTAATTTTTGTTTTAATTTTTCATTTCCTTTTGTTTTTGCATTAGCAATTCTTGAATTTAATTTTTCAATATCTATTGCTATTTCAGAAACTTTCTCTTTGTATTCATCAATTATATCTTTTAAATTCAAGCTTCTAGTTTGAACATATAATTGAATTGGAAATCTTAATGTATTTAAGAACTGTACAAATCCTTCTTCAACAGCCATTTTTTCATCATCTGACATTAAATCATAGTTTACACCTTGGCATTGAATTACCATTACATATTGATTTCTATTTTTTCTTACAATCATATTATCTTTTATTTCATCAAATTCCATAAATTTATATATGGATTCTTTTGACAACCCTCTAAATGTTCCTAGACTTTCATCAACAGTTTCTTCCTCTTCTTCTGGTTCCTCTTCTTTCTTCTTATTTACATACATTATTAATACATATATTCCTATTAAACAAAATATAATAAATACTAGGATTGCTAATATTATCTGTAATATTGTAACTATACTCATTCTTTATTTTCCTCCTTTGTGTAAACATACATCTTTTTATTTTTGTTAAATTTAATCCATCTTATTATAATTTCGCTTAATGGCTCACCACCTATTTTTTTAGTTATTGGAATTCCTGCAAGAGTTGGTATTTTTATAGCTCCAACTCCATAACCAACAAGTGCAAATAGAACTGTAATTATTATTCCTACTACTGACATGTTTAATAGACTAAATATAAAAAGAAATACTGTTCCTATTAATGCTCCTGCTACTGTTGTAATTAATGATTTCACTGTAAATATATATAATAATCTTGTCTCTCCTCTTAGATTTCTAGGAATGTAATAACTTCCCATATTAATTCCTCCTTTGTAAATTTATTATAAAACACTTGAAAATATTTGATAAGCTAATGTCCATATTCCTACTGCACCAAATATAACAAATGCAGAAACTACTAAACCTATTAATTGCTGTTTTAATTTAGCTGCTTCTTCTGGTGTTGCTAGTATATATTTTATTCCCATAGTTATAGTACATCCAAGTAATACTATTACTCCACAAGATAGTAGTATTCTTGCCATCGGAGTAAATATATTTCCCATTTGTGATGTACTTATATTTTCATTTTTTCCTTTTGATAAAAAACTCTTTCCTGAATTTATTAAATTATTCCATGATGGGAAAACAAATCCATCTGATGCATGAACCTTTATTGGAATTGCTACCAATAATAGTAGTATGGTTATTACCGTTATCATCATTTTCTTTATTTTCATACAAATTCCCCCATTTTAGTTACTTAATTCTATTATATTCCATTTATCTGTTTTATTCAACTTTTTGAGCTAAATTTAATATTAATGTAATAAAAATAATGTGTTTTCATACTATATTATGTTAAATTAACTAATATTAGACTAAAATTTCATAATATTGTATTATTTTTATACTTTATAATTAATATTATTAATTTATTAAATTTTGTTTTCATTTGAATTTATAAAAGATAATCAATAAAAATTGGGGAAATGATTTTTAGAACATTTGTGTTGTTTTTTAATTCTTGAAAAGTTTTCTTAACTTTCCCCAATATATTTAATATAGATATTCGTAGTTTTTATAAAGATGAGAAACCAAAAAATTTATTTGGAAAATTTTGAAAATAAATAAAATTACTTATCATAAAGAAGGAGGTTTTTGATTCCTGATTTATACTTTCCTAGATAAACTAAAAAATATGAAAGATTAAGACTAAATTACTTAAAGAAGAACATAAAAGATTTTATCCAAATTGGATAATTATCTAGTTATTTAAGTTCTATTGATACATGTACTGCCACAAAAAGTTGAACAATAAAATTAGGTTTCTAAGCAGTAATGTTTTCTGTATTAAGCAAGAAACATTCCTTTTAGTTCGCTCTTAATTCTTCTGTTATTATAATAATTTATATATTAAATTATATCTCTTTTTAATTCTTCAATATTTTTATATTTCTTTTCTTTCAGATAAAATAATTCGGATTTTAATATTTCAAAGAAATTTCCTGCATGGCTATTATCTGATTAATTATTTTCTTTACATATTTTATCTGATTCCTTTTTGTTGAACTATATCTTCTATTTGATTAAATACTGGATATCTTGATAAATTATAACTTATTATCTCACCATTTATAAATCAATCATTGGAGGTAAGTATAATTTTTTGTCATTTATTTTAAATTCTATAACATCATTTACTAATTTTTCGTTTGAACTTTGAACATTAAAATTATTTTGTAATAAATTATCTGTTATTTTACTTATTGTTCCATTATATTAATTATATCTTCTTTTTGATATTGTCATACTCTTTAGCTCCAAATATTTTCACTAATCTTATACAGCTTTATGATTAATATAAAACCTATTTTTCGATTCTAAAGTGATTATACGATACCCATAACGACCTTCATTTTCGTGAAATATAGATAATATTTCATCTTTAATTTTTATATTCTTACTTTATTTCTTAATCTACTACATTGTTCTATATATAAAGCTTTAGTGATCCTTTCTCATAATATATACATTTCTATTTGCTAACTACATAATCTCGTGCTAAATTAAAATAATATACTCCTATTCCGTTACAAGAAAACATAATATAAAAATAATCTCATGTTCTTTGATATCCAATATTATTTTCTAAAATAATAATTTACAACTTCTAATTTAAATTCACTTGAATATTTATTCATAAAAAATGAACCCTCTTTATTAAACTATTTTTGATATGAACCTAAAATGTTAGACAAAACATGGAGGGTTTTTATCGTGTTAAAATATAGTTTTGAATTTAAAAAACAAGTAGTAGAATATTACTTAAATACTAACTACGGTTATAAATTAACTGGAGAACATTTTAATATATGTAAAAGCGTAGTAAGAAAATGGATAAGAAGTTATATAAAAAATAATTACAATGGTTTAAAATCAAATGAAAATACAGTATATGATGGAAAATACAAACTTGCTGTGATAGAATATATAAATAATAGCCTTTTAGCCAGGAAAACACCACATATATTTAATTTATCTGGTGGAGATATAGTATTAAAGTGGGTAGAAATATATAATAATGAAGGAATTGAAGGGCTAAATATTCATAGTAGAGGGAGACCAAAAATATGAGTAAAAAGTCTGAAAGTAAAAAACAAAGAGAAAAAAATAATATTGATTTAGAGAAAGAAATAGAAATTTCGCGTGCAGAGAATGATTACTTAAAAAAATTGTATGCCTTAGTTCAAGAAATAATAAAATGAGATAACAAGAAAAAGTAGAAGCCGTTACAGAACTAAGGTAATACCACAAGTTAACAGTTTTATTAAAAGTATCTCAAATTCCAAGAAGTACATATTACTATTATTTAAAGCAAATGAATAATGAAGATAAATATAAAACAATCATACATATGTATATGGTCTGAACATGCTTCTGCATTAATCACTTCTACATCTTTTCTTTTGCATAATTCTCTCAATATCATCCCTATTTCTCTTCTTAATGTTCCATATATTTCTTTTCTTCTGAATTTCGGTGCAAATACTATATGATATTTGCATTCAAATGTTGTATGTGCTAAACTATCTGTGTATGAACTTTTCATACGAATCACTCCTTTATTATTTTAATTTTTAAGCCGTCAAACTTAAAATTATTATAACATTGTGAGTGATTCTTTTGTTACTTTCATCATAACTATAAGTTTTAGTTAAAAAGAATGTCCCCTGTTCAATACAGAGAAAATTCCATGTTAGTAGCCTAATTTATACTGTACAACTTTTTGGGTTCACTTCATGAAATCATCTTTTTTAATTAATACAAAAATTAGTTTTTACTTCTATATCATTAGCTATTTTTTCAATTGTACTATCTAATAGCTTTTGCAAATATTTTCTACTCTTATCTAATTCATATATTCCTGCTTTTTCATTAAATTTTCTGTCATATTCTTTAAAACGCCCAAAATTATATTCATCTATATTGTATTGTTCTAAATTATTATAATATAATGAAGTTATTTTCTTCTCTATCTCTAATGGAAAATTTGGGAATTTCAAATAGTTCCAATATTTTATTGCTAAACTTCCCCCATTTCCACCTACAGCATAAGCATCAATCATTCCCTTATTTCTTAAATAATCTAAAAATAATTTTACAAATATACATTTTGAACTATCATGTTTCTTCTGTTTAAGTGTTATTCCATGAATATTTGTAATTGCTTTGTCTTTATTTTCAATTATCACTAAAGATCTTCCTTTTTCATTGCCTTCTGCTCCAAATATAATATTGCCTTTTTCCAGTGTTTTTAATTCATTTTTATTTCCAATATATTCAACTGTATTTACTGTTCCATATTTAGATAAATATTTAGGTAAAATTAATCTATAAAATCCTTTTAATTCTTCATTACTATACACACTTTTTCCAATATTTGATAGTTGTAAATTTTGTCCTCTAGATGGTTTTTCAAATCCTAATTCTTCAATATTAGAAACTCCATTCAAATAATTTAAAATTATAAATTCATTTTTCTTAAATTCTCTCGAATATAGCGATGAATCCATTCTGTCCAAATTAATAATTTCATCTATTGTAGGTAATTTATATTTATATAAATTTGTTTTTTGATTTTCTTTTAACTCTTCATCAATCTTATCTAAAATTCTATTATGTAACTCTTGTATTTTTATCTCTTTTTCTATAATTGCTTTTGTTATTATTTCTATATATTTTATAGT
The DNA here is from genome assembly GCA_948471035.1 of uncultured Clostridium sp. GTDB lineage: Bacteria > Bacillota > Clostridia > TANB77 > CAG-508 > RGIG8482. The sequence continues at coordinate 39,190 of CAOKRC010000004.1, read as the reverse complement.
ATTTTCTATATTCCTATTTGGGATCGGAATTTTGCAATCTAAAAATTTAGTTTTCCCATGTCTTATTGTAGATCCTCTTGGTACCATAAAATCAATTTGACTTCTAACAATTTTATTTTTTATAAATGCAAGTAAATAATATTTATTTCTACTAATTGGTAATCTATATATACCACCACATAACATTGCATTTTTATAATCCTTATCTAAAATTATAATCTCCCCTACATTACTATCTTTTGAAATCAGTAAATCATCTTTTTTTAAATTATAGTTTCGAAAATTATTAGTAGTTACAAATTGTATAGACTCTTTATTTTTATCTAATAAATAACTATGTTCCTGTAACGCCTTTGTTTTTATGAAAATATATTTTGATTCTTTTATATAACTTTCGCTTCCTATCTCATTTCCCAAATCATTTCTTTTTAAGTCTCTGTCTAGAAATTCTCTAACATACTTAATATTTTTATTTTTTATAGAAAATGTTTTGTATTGAGTTGCTGATAAAGTATAATCTCTCTCTTCAACTTCTTTTATTGTTGTGAACATTGGAATATCAATATAATTTTCACTCATTCTCTCCTCCTATGTTATAAAAATAATTTTTTCAATGTATCTTCTTGCAAATTACACCATTGCTTAAATTCTAATATTGTTTCTGTAAATTCCTCATCTAGTTTAGCTGTTCCATCAGTATTAATTTCTTTTTCAAAAGTTATTGGATTTATTTTATATTGTGTTTCAAAACATTTAACTTTATTTTTTGTTTTTACCTCATATCCAACATTTTTTATTTCCTTTGAAAAAATTTGGTAATTGTTTTTCTTTAACTTTAATAATTCTTCTTTAGATGGCTTATATGCTACAATTATTGTTGGACTTACTCCTGCTTCAGCAAATATATTAGCTGGCAAATCTATTATTCCTACAATCCTCATATTTTCACATAACCATTTTCTAGCTTCTCTATGTGACTCTATAGATGCTATAGAATTAGATAAGACAATTGCCATTCTACCATTTTCTTTTAAAATTCTAACTGCATTTTCTAAGAAAATAACTCCTAAATCTATTTTCTGTTGTTTATATTTATTCCATAATTCATAGCATTCTGCTATTTTTGTTTCTTCTCCTCTTGGCTCCCAAGCTCTTCCATCTCCAAATGGTGGATTTGTTAATACAACATCAAATTTTTTTATGCTTTGATTATCTGGTCTTGTATCCCAATCTCCATTATAATTATAATCATTTTTTCCTTCTTTAGGTACAAGTTTAATTAAATTGCCATTTTCTCCAAATTTCGTAAGAATTGATCCTAGTCCATCATTTTTTACGTCTAATCTTGCATTTCCATCTCCGTTTAATAACATATTTAAAGTTGCTAATCTTATCATATCTTCATCTATATCTAGTCCATAGATATTCTCATCAGATAAATTTCCATTTGACTTAACATATGATACAGATAGGAAATCAGCTATTCCAACAGTTGGATCAATAATTGTCTCATTATGTTTCGGATTTACCATTTCAACAATGAAATCAATAATCTGTAAAGGTGTTATAAACTGTGCGTTTTCACCTTTAGCAAATTTTGATGCAAATCTATAGAAAACTAATTGGTATAAATTATTTCTTTTAGAACCTAAAAAACTATAATTTTGGAACTGTCTAACAATCTCTATGACCAATTTTAATTGACTTTCATTTTTCATATCAAAAGCATCTGAATTTAAAATTTTGTTATATGTAGTTTTGGCATGATTTTTTATATTTTCTATTCTTTCTATAAATTCTTGTAAATTACTATCTGCTAAAGATTTGTAATTAAATTCATTTTGATTTATATAATATTGTAAATCAAATTTATTATGTCTTTCATCATATATCTTTAATGCAATTAATTGTATTAATATATTATAACCCTTTTGATTAGCTAAACCACATTTATCCATTCTTTTTAGTATTTCTGATAGTGCATCATTTAATCTTTTTGAATCTGTTTTTGAAATTATACTTAATTCTGATAAAATTCTATGTGAATAATCATTTATATTATAAACTTCTATATTAAAATCCATCATTTCATTTAATGTTAATAAATTTTCATATGCATCTGGCATTTCATATGTAGCTTCTATTTTACTCTTACTTTCAATATTGAATTCATCACTTAATCTTATATAACTTTTATTTGAAGACTGAAATAAATATAATCTCTCTTCATCATATAAGATTCCAAAAACTTTTTCCCTTGATGATTCATTCATATAGCTTTTTAATTGACTATTAAAATTACCTTTTATATCTTTTCCATCTTCTTTCTTGAATTCTATAGCACATATCATATGTTCTTGCAACCAGTTTAGTTCATCCCATTTAGAATCATCTTTTTTAGTATGTAAATTATTATAATGTTCAAACCAATTTTTATTATCAAAAATAGCCGCATCTATTTTTATATGTGCAGAATTTTTATTTCCTTTTGGAAGATTCACTTCTACACCAATAAAATCTTTAGAGCAATACCCTGCCCCAATAAAACAACTTAGAAATTGCCATTTATAATATTGTTCATTAAAGCTTCCATCTGTTTTATATAAGTTTCTTTCTATTTTATTAATTGTTAAATGTACTGGCAAAAAGCATTGTATCTCAGTATCTTTTTTATGTTCTTTATTATATTTTTCTTTTAATTTCTCAAAATTCATATTTCTTCTCCTTTATTATTTAATTCTTTTTCCATCTTTATCCAGAATGTATTGCTTACATTCTTTCACTTAGCAATTCTTATTAAATTTTGTAGATCACAATTCTCAATCATATATTCTTCAACATCTATTGAAATCTTTTTACCTTAATTAGATTCTTTAGCTAAATAATCATAGAAAGTTTCTTTTGTTACTTCTTTACTTTGGATTATATTAATTATCTTTTTCATCAATTACTTTGATGGTAATTTATTTCCCTTTTCTATATCAAATACATGAGCTGAACTAATTCCTAATTCTTTGTAAAATTACTTGCTTTATTAAGTTTCTTAAATCTCCCTTCACCATAATAAGCCTTCTATATTTTTATCAACTATTCTTATTAGCATTCTTGTTAAAATATATCATTTTTTTCTCATTAGAGTCAATAAAAATTAGTTTTTTGCTATCTTTCACATTTTCGATCTTTTTTCTTTTTATTTTGTCTTTGTCATCTATTTCTATTATTTGTTCTTTCATACTAGAAACATTATTTGTAACTTAATAACACATTCTAATTTACTTTTTTCCTCTTTTTGGTTCAGTTGCTACTACAATTATTTGCTTTGTAATCTTATTTCTTCCTGTTTCTTTTCTTTCACATTATCAATATCATTTATAGTCTCAATCTTACAATTGCACAGAAATCTTATTTTTTTCTGAATACTTATTCATCTTTTTTACTTCTTATCTCATTTTTGTAGTCAATTTGTGCTACATATTATACTTCGGATATAACTCCAATAAATATCTATAGTAGTAATATAGAGCAATTATTCCTCTATATGCTAATTTCCAGCCATCTATTTGAATATTTACAACACTTGGAATATCTTTTTTCTTAATATTTCTTATTATAATATTTTCCATACTTTATCACTCTTTCAAATTTATAATATATTTGCTTTTTTATTAGTATTTTAAAACCTTAAACCATCATCTATTCGATATGTATTTAAAGGCGGAATAAATTTATGCTTTTTTATTTCCTTTTCATATTTTTTATTTTCTTCAATATTAATACAACATATAAGATTAATAATCAAAGAACGTATAGTTTTTAAAAGGAATAACACAATATCATACAATTCTTCAGTTGAAATATAAAAAGCTAATTTATCGTCAAATTTATCTTGCTTAACTTTTAAAATTTTTTCCTCTCCCATAGGAAGAATTGTTTTTAAATACTTGTGTTCCAAAGAATTTCGTATTTTACTAATTTCAGTTATTTTAGGATTTGTAGATGTTTTTTCGCCTTCCATAAAATCTTTACATATCCAATAAATTCCATATAATCCCCAATTATTTTTCAAAAATTTTTGTAATGGGTTTTTATAATCATATATAATTTTGTTTTTACTTTTCTTTGAAGCATACCATATACTTTTATAGTTAATATCACGTTCTTTTATTCCAATTTGAAAATATTCATTTAAAAAAAATGCTACTTTGTCTAATATTGAATATAGGCTTCTAAAAGTCATTCTCATTTTATAATTATAAATAGAATATGTCGAAAAATCAAATGCATCTACTAAATGATTCTCTCTATCTGAGAAATGTTCCATTTCTCTAGATTGAATAGCTTCATAAAAAAGATATCTAGAAGATATATACTCTTGTTTTATTTCATTCATTAATCCAAAAAAGCGCATTTTTTGCTCTTCTTTCACAGACATAATCATATTTGGTAAATGGAGAATATCTCTCCAAACAATATTATCACATAAAATATCATTTAAAGGATTTAAAAATAAATTATTGTCTGCACACCATTTTCTATATTTTTCTTCTTCTTTATTCAAAACTGGAAAATCTTCAAAAATTAAATCATTATCTAAAAAATCTTTTGTATACATTTTTTCTATTTCAGCACAATAATTACTAAATTCTTTTTGTGCATAATCAAATAAATTTACTTTATCTTTAAATGACTTTTTCAAATATTTATATGCTTCGTGGTCTAAAATAATTTGATGCGAATTATCATATATAATTCTAGAATATAAAAATAATGCCATACCCAAATTGCCATTAGCCATAGCATATTTAGGGTATATTTTTAAAGCTTTTTTATAACATTCTATTCCTTCATTTCGTCTATTAACTTCATCAAACAGATTTCCTAAATTTGTATATATAGTTATTGATATTTGAGTTGGTATATCTTTTTCTTCAATAATATCAATAGCTTTTCTCAAGTAAAAAAAAGCTTTTTCCAAATTATTTTCTCTTTCTTCAAAAGAAATTTTTTCATTTTCGACTTGAATATAATCACTACAAGCTGTTCCAATTGAATAATATAACTTACATTTTGATATATCATCTAATTTATCATTTAATAACTTAATTGCAACTTCAAGATTACTTTTTATTCTCTCTAAATTTTTATCATCAAATGCTCTATCAAATTCTTTACATATTTTCTGTACTCTTTCATCTATAATAATTTCATTCATTTAATTTTCTCCATTTATTTAGTAAATATTTATATATTAATATATATAAATATAAAGCACTTTGTTTATTTAATATTTCTTGTTCATTTTCATTTAACTTTAATTGCTCAAACATTTCATTAGTAAAATCAACATTTTTCTTTGAAAAATAACACTTTCTTAAGCTAGGCTCACATTTTGCATTTGTTCCGAAGTAACCGTCAAGCATCAAACCATCAGTACCATTGCAAATATTTATCTCAACAACCGCAACATCAACTCTACTGCTTGTAGGTTTGTAGTTTTCCATTACAGCAAATACAATTTCGTTATTACATATCAAATAACCCTCTGAGTATATTCTTTTATCGTGATAATCTACAAACTTCGCTTTGCAGATATTTTGTTTTTGCTCTAATTCTAATATATATTTATCAGGTGCAAACTTTTTAGTTCTAAAATTATAAGCATTAAAATAAACATATAATTTGTCAGTACCAAAAGGATTTTTAGACTTGTTGTGTTGCATTGTTCTAATAGTATCATTTTCATATAAATCAGCTTCATATATTCCAAGTTCTTCACAAATTATACTAACATCTTTAACGTCTGGTATAACTTCTCCTTTTTCATATCTACTAACAATAGCTTTACTTTTACCAAGGCTTGTTGCAATATTCTCTTGACTTAAGCCTTTTTTAATCCTATAATTTTAATTCTTTCGCCAAAATCTTTGCTATCAAATTCAGACATAATATGCACCTCCTATAAACAAATTTATTATACTATTTTCTTATACTTAAATCAATAAAAAATTGATATAAGTGTTGATATAATTGAGCTTTATTGATTTTTGTGCTATAATATACTTATAAATACCTCTTTGGGTAAAGTCTTACATATATGATTTTACCCAAGCTATTGGCTTGAATTGTAACAAAAGTTATTATTTGAGCCAGTAGTAGTGGCTCAAATTGTATATAGAACTTCCACTCATTTCGTTTGGACTTTCTAGCTTATGTGCAATTAAAATAGAGATTACATAGAAAGGAAAAATGAGAAATGAGAAAATCAAAGCAACAAGTCGCATTTCCACGGTGGCGGTGGAGGTTGTTAAGACTAGATGGGGAGATTTCAGTAATCTCCTTTTTCTATGTTCATATATATTTTAAGTGTTGCATATCGTGCAACATTTTATGCTTTTTGTTATTTTTTGTCATTTATAGTTCATTTTTGATATAAAATCACTTGAAAAATGCTTATTTTTAATATAAAAGTTGCACTTCGTGCAATTATTGTTGCATTATATGCAACTTTACTATCTTTTGAATAGTTTACATAATCAAGATATAATATATCTATAAAGTTATTAAACTAATAGAAAGGATAGTATATGAAAAGTTTATATGATACTTGTACTAAGGATAAAGTAAAAGTTTCATATTTGCTATATGCTATGCTTATCGAATTAGGCTCAAATCCAAGCAATAAAGTTACTATTTACTTAAAGGAAGTAATCGAGTACATTATTTTAAATAATTTATATGACTATACATACAAAGATATTTTAAGACTTTTTGCTAATGAGGGAAACTATAATTTAGAAAAGTTAAAAAGTAACATAAAGAATTGTCTATATAGAATTGATTATACAAAATCAAAAAAGAATTAAAACTGATTTATCAAAACTTTCAAAAAATATTCAATTACCTAATGAAGAAGTTAGAAAAATAGTTATGGAAAATTATTCTCAAAAACTTATGAACGAAGCTGATAATCTTGATGCAGATATTAACCATCTTGAAAATATTTTCTCTATGGCATTTTACTAAACAACAACTAAATAAAATTTGAAATTAAAAATTTTGTTTAGTTGGTTGTTTAAGTAATAAAAAATTAACAAAAATTAAAAATAGTGAAAATCGTTGATATTGTGGTGAAACACGATTTTTATCAATTAAATACAAAATAAATGAGTTAAAAATAATAAAATAGCCTGTATCGACTGATACAAGCTATTTAGAACGATTAAATCGTTGGTTGCGGAGAGAAAAATTGTACTCTTTTCAAAGCCTCTATTTCTGCGAAAAATCGAACATACTACATTCAAAAGTAATGCAATTGTAATGCAATTATTAAAAAACATCCCTTAAAAGCCTTGCTATTACTGGTTTACGCCAACTACTCAATGTTCAAATTTATTGTTTTTATATTATCATACTATTCCCTACTGTCAATGTTAATGTTGCCCTCTTAGCATAATTTAAGTAGAGTGAATAGGCACTCTACTTATGATTGATTATATTCGATTATATGTTTTCTTTAGAAATTATCACTTTCTTTAATCATTCCATATCCACTTGATATAGAGGCATTTTGGTTTATCTCCATTAGTTTATTGTTATCTAGTTCGTGTGTGAGTTCAATTAGACTATTGATATTCTTACGTTTAGATTGAGTTTCTACTAATATTTTATGCTTTCCTTGTCCTTGTGATACTCCAAATCCTGTGGCTTTATCTATATTATATTTGTCTATGCGTATTTCTATTTGATTACTTGAATTGTATTCTAATTTGAAGTGTAGGTAACTTTCCTCGTTTAGTTCTATTCTTTTTATAAGTGTTTTCTCTCCATAAGATAGATAATAAAATGTGTCTAATTCCCAATCATTGCTACATGCATTGTTAATCTTTAGTATTTGCTCTTTCTTTATACTTGGCACTTACATTTACTCCTTTCTCAGATTTCCTCTTGCTAGAGGTTATCTTCTTTTATAATCTTGTTGCTGGGGTATCTGCAAGTGCTACCTATACATTCCTGCATAATTAACTAAACGTATAATAAGTACCTATTATTAAAGTTTTAAATAAATGCAAAATAAAAGGAATAAATTAGGACAATTTTTTATTTCCTAGTTTATTCCTTTTGATTGATATATTTTAATGTAGGTTTTGTGCTACTAAGTATTCATCTAGTTTTGCAACTTCGCTATCCTTAAACTTATTGAATACCGATGTATATGTGTTTAAAGTAGTTTGTATATCCTTATGCCCAAGTATTCTTTGTAATACTACTGGACTTATTCCTGCCTCTATGCAACGTGTTGCGTATGTATGCCTTAACATATGGGTATTTACTGTACTGTATTTCAGATTGATTGTTCTTCCATTTCTAATGATTGGGTGGATAGTTTCCCTTATATGACAATCTTTCGCAATACGTTTAAAATGACTATTGATTGTTCCGTGGCACTATAAATCCGTCCGTCTGATAATAGGAATAAGAAGTCAAAACTATTATTCTTCTTCAATATTCCTTTTAAGAAGTTTGATAGTGGTACGTCTCTCATTCCTGCATAAGTTTTTGTTTTATCTCCTAACTTAATTTTATCGTCCTTTCCTTTAGTTAATGTTCTACGAACGTGTATAATATTATTATTGAAGTCTATATCACTTCTTTTTAATGCTAATACTTCGCCAATTCTCATTCCTGTTTCAATTAGAACGTAGAATACGTCTTTATATTTGTAGTCTTTCTGTGCCAACTGTTGCATAAATATTTTCTGTTCCTCTACTGTTAAGGCATCTATCTTTTTGTCAGGTTTCTTGCTCCTTGGTTTTATAATATTACCTTTAATTTGAAAAGGGTTCTTGTCAATTATTCCAAGTAACATTGCCTTGTTGAATACATTTTGTAATAACATATAGATTTTTGAGATGTACGAGTTTGAATAGCTTGTAAGTTCTAGCAAACAATCGTTAATTTGTGCTGGATTTACTTGTTGTATTGGAATATTTGCTATATACATTCTATTAGAAATTATTTCTCCTGCTTTCTTCTTCCTTAATAGAGTATTTTCATTTACTATGTTAGCCTTTTCGATTTCTTCCAACATTATTTCCATTACATCATTGATTGTTAATTTACTTTTATCAATGTACTTGTTTTCCTTTATGCTGACTAATTTCTTCTGTAACTTCTCTTGAATTTCCTGTCTTGTCTTGGCATACACAGTCTTTCTTTTGCCATAAGCAGTATATTGACCTGTCCATCTATTCCTTTTGGTATCGTACCATATACTGCCTTCGCCATTTCCACGTCTTTTACTCATAATTACTATTACACTCCTTTGCACCACGAAAAGAACCTACATTGTGATATTGTCATCACTCGGCTTATGTTCTTTCAGGTATTAGATTTTAAACTGCTAGTGTAATTTACATATTATAATTTCACTCACAGTTTATTATGTAATAATAATAAATCCAAACTATTACTCTAATCTATTGCTTATAACTTTTATAAACTTCATTATATATTTACCGTCCTTTCAATTGAATTTTATAATAATATATAAGTCTTTATTTCGACTTTTTATAAATCTTTATTTGTTTCTGTAAAATATTTACTTATTTCACGATAATACATATTATTCTTTACTATCTTTTTAATCATTTCATCTTTGGCATTTTTAAATTTTTCATCAATAGTTATAGAAAACATCTTTTCCATTCTTGTAAGTAATTCTTGGAACATAGATAAATCTTCAAAATTTATTGCCATATCTTTATTATGATTATATTGACGTAATCTTTCAATTTCAATGTTAATTGTATTATAACTATATCGTGTTTGTTTAGATATTAAGAAATCCAAATACTGATAGCATTCTGTTTCCTGCCTCATTATGTATTTTAAATATTCACTTAATATACATAATTTTTGCATTTCATTTTTATTCAATTCTTCTTTATTCATGACTTTCGTTTTTATAGTAGATAAAACTATTCTAAGCACATTGTCAGTAATGTAAGTTACTAATATATATTGATTTAAGTCATAAGGTAACTGTTGCATTTCTATTTCATTGATGACTTTATCGCGTAAACCTAATGTATCATTGTGCCAATCTTCGCTGTTATCAATAGCATTTGAAACATCATATAAATCATCTATTCTTCCTAATAGATAATCTGTAGTTACTTCCAAAGTATCTGCTACTTTTATTAAATTTGAGATTGTAAGTCCCCTTCCTCTTTTATTAAGTTCAACATAATTAAGAGTTTGTTTTTGAACTCCAATTTGATTTGCTAATTGTTCTATTGTCATTCCTTTTGCATTTCTTGCCGTTTTTAATCTACTTGCTAAAACTTCTAAATAACTGTTTTTTTCTTCTTTCATTTCATCACCTCCTTCAAAAATGTTGTTTTTTTTAAAAAAAGTCAACTTTTTTACATTTTTCTCTTGACAAGGTAATTGTTACCTGTTATACTTACATAGTAACATATTTGATAAAGCTTGTCAAGTAAAATTATTAAGAAAGGTGTGATTTTATGAAAAATGAAACTTCTACCACTATGAATGTAACCGAAGTAGCTGATTATATTGGCTGTTCTCAGTCTATGGTAAGGAAGTTAATTCGTACTAAAGAAATTCCATTTTATAAATTGGGAACTAAAATTGTATTTCAGAAATCTGTTATTGATTGGTGGATTTCAAATAAATTAAAAAAGGGGGGGTTTAATTATGAACCAATTAAATGAAAAAGAGATGTCTAGCGACCAAACTACAACATCTCAATCAGACATTTTGGAGACAGAGACAATCTCTGTTTCCTCTATTACTAAAGATTATATAATAAATTCTGATGATGTGCAAGACTTTTCGTTAGATTATGAATTTTTTGACGGTAGGAAGTTGCAACCATACAATGTTGCTAAGTGCATATTAGATAATTTTAGGGTTATCAGTATAGATAATATGCTTTACATTTATAATGAACACAATCGCATATATCTTAATGACACTAAGATTATTGAGAGTATCATCATACAGTTAGTACCTAAGATTAAATTATCAGATATTAAGGCAATTCTTTATGATTTAAGCAGATGTGCTCCTGTCCGTGAATTATCAGACGAGAAGTATCTTGTTTTCAACAACTGTATTCTTGATACATCTACATTACAGGAAGTTACAGATTTTACTCCTGAAAAATACGTTTTCACAAATAAGGTATTTGCCAACTATGTACCTGATGTAGTATCTGCCAATGGTTCTGATGTAGTATTTGTCAAATCGTTTTTTAGCACTCTAGGTGCCAACAATCCTGATTTATCTAATCTACATTTAGAAGTTTTGGGGTATAGTTCCGTTAGGTCGTATAAGTTCCAACTTCGGCTTTATCCTAAAGGGTGGTGCTAATAATGGTAAATCAACTTACCTAGATATTGTGGAGCATTTATTGGGCGATTACTGTTCCCACGTTAAATTGTCTGATTTATCCAAGGACAGAAGTTTGTTATCATTGTATAATTGTACGGCTAATATCATTGACGATATACAACAAGTGAAGAATATTGATTTAGCGAAGATTCAATCTATTGTGTCAGGTGCTACATTCAATGTTAGTCGTGCTGGGGGTGTGGAATTAGAGTTTAGACCATATGCTACATTGTTGATTGCAACTACTTATATGTTACAGTTTAAGGACTTCAACAAGAGTTTGGTTAGAAGATTTAAGGTTATTCCATTTCCTGCTAGTTTCGATAATAATAGTAATGTAGATATGAGAACAGAAATCTGTCAACCTAAGTATTTAGATATTATCGCTACTATGGCTATACAGGCTTATAATAGGGTATTGGCAGATAAACACTTTCATACTACAGAAAGTATTGAACAAGATACCTTAAACTACTTCTTTGAGGGGAATTCTGCTATAGCTTTTATAATGGAACACCCTATCAATCTGTTAATTGATAAAGGTTCTTACTATGCTAAATATTATACTTGGTGCATTGAAAGAGATTTGGTAGATGTTGATTATCAGAAGTTTTGTAGTACCGTGTTAGATTTTGGCTATATGCCTAATAGGTGGACTTTTGATAAGGTTAGAGGTCATTATTATACAGTAACTGACCTTAGCAAATCTAAAGTAGAGTTCCACTATCAACAGTATTGTAATTCACTAGCAGAAGGGGAAACTCCTATGAGTATAAGCAGTTATATTCAATCATTGAATAATATATAGATGTTAAAGTGAGTTAGGGCAATTCCTAACTCACTCTATATCTTTTTTAGTCTGTCTGTACTGTCAGATGTAAATTTTATCTATATGAATTTAGCCTGTCAAGGGTGTCAGACTTGAAATTACTTACTTTGGAGAATTCGAGAATAGTAGTGTATAATGCCCACTTAATTTTACACAACTATTCTCTTAAACTTGATTTATCATTCTTGAGACATAACAGGGGAATATACCTGTTTTCTCCTTGGGAAGATTTGAGTTGTTTTACCTATTGGCAATCTTTGTATAATTCTCCCTTATTCATATATACGATGTTTATTATTGTAATTATATTATTTTTATATAAAATTCTAGTGGCAAAGTTGTCCTCGCCATTAAATCTTGTATGAAAAAATTTTTGATACATAGCTTTATTGGTTCATTGGGTATAGACAACGCAAAAAATACGTCAATTTTGGCACTTTTCTATCTAACAAAATAAATAAAATGTATCTTGGTATTTTGTGGGCAAAAAAGCTAAAATAAGCTTAATAAAAGAATAAATCACTAACTATTTTTATTGTAGCTAGTGATTTTAATAATCAAATATCTATTTTATCTAAAGCCGATTACATTTTTCTTTGGTTCCATTACGATTGGAATACACTCTTTATTGATGATTTTACTCTTATCATTACTATATACATAATTCTTTATAATCTGCTGGGCTAGACTTTTTATATATCGGCAATTTCCAAAGTCTGTATTCTTCTTAGCTTGTTCAATATGTTCGATAACTTTCTCATCTGCTCCTTGGTCTAGTTTTAGTTTATATGGTTCTAGTTCTTTATATAATACATTCTTTAGAGTGTCTGTTGTGTAATCTTGGAATTCTAATTTTATTCCTATTCTTGATTTCATTCCGTGGGTTAATTTCTATCATCTCTTCAATCTCTTGTTTATATCCTGCAAATATTACTATGTTGTCAGGGTTCTCCATATATTTTAATAATTCTGTTAATGCCTCTTGCATAAATGGGTTTCCTTCTGAATAACCTGTACTTGCGATTTGGTATGCCTCGTCTATGAATAAAATACCACCTTTGGCTTTATCTAGTACCTCTCTAGTTTTTCTTCTAGTCCAACCGACATATTCTCCCATTAGGTCATTTGGTAGAACTTCTGTAACCTTATCTTTTTTAATTATCTTGTTTTTATGGAATTCTTTTGCGATTAGTCTTGCGACCGTTGTCTTGCCGTGTCCCGTGGGTTGCCTAGAAAGCACATATTCAGATTTTCTTTGAGTACATTAGGGTTGTCTTTTCGTGCCTGTTGATTAAATGTTGCAAACTTGATGATTTTATCTATTTCATCTTTGATATATTCCAATCCTACTAATTGAGAAAGTTCTGCCGATTGTTTCTTTGATTGCTTTTCAACATTCTCATTCTCTTTTAATACTGGTATATCTGATATATCTAAGTTCTTCTTGTTAGATGAGATATACGACTTTAGCGATTTTGAATACATATATTGTAGGCACATTTCGTCTGTTTTATATATTTCGGTTTTTAGGTTGCTTGTTATCAATGCTTTTAATTCCTTAATGTCTATATCTGTTTCAATTTCATTTTGCTTGTATCTATCTAGTAGTCTGTTTGCTAGTTCTGTTACTGTACTCTTATTAGATAAGATGTAGTCTGCCTTTTGACATATACTATGTTCTTTTAGTTCCTCTAGGGTGTTTGTCATACACTCTAATAATATGAATACACATTTAGTGTCAATTATTTGTTCAATGCAATCAAGGTAACTTTTAGTATTTCCCCAATATAGAGATTTATCGTCTATCTGTATCTTATATGCTTTTTCTTTCTCTAGTTTAGTGTCTAGGTCTTTATAATAAACATCTATTAGCTTAACTGTATCTAGTAGCTTACTACCGAACACATTATACTTCTTTAGCATATCTGTTATTAGCTTTTCAATAGACATTATATCTATATTGTCTATATCTTTTGTTAATATTAGGATAGGTAGTTGTAGCTGTTTATTGTTATCGTAATTCGATAATAATTTGTTGATATTGTGTAATATCTTTTTATTCTTACTTGTTAGGCTAGATTTATCTATACTAGCTTTTATCTCATTATATGGTTTATTTGCCATTTTCTTATTCGCTCCTTATTTGGTTTATATTAAGATTCATAATATTTTGGTTTTTATTTAACTTCATATATTTCCATATCTTGTAGAATAACTGCTTTGTCTGTTAATTCTTTTATTGCCTCGGGTACTTCTGTATGTATTGGGATAACTATTTCAGGCTTGGTTATATCTATTACTTGTTTTATACACTCTCGGTCTCCGTGTCCGTGAGGTATGGCAGGTTATGACTGGTATTTTTAACTCGTCCATTTTCTCTAGGAATTTTATTGTAGGTTCGTCTTGTGTTTTATATCCGTTCCCATAGAGAGTAGACAACGCAACAATTATCTAATACTTTGTTTTTTAACTTTAGCTTTTCTATATCTCGCCACATACTTACACGGCAATTCATTATAAATCGTCCGTTCATGTAACTTTTTACCTGTTTGTTTTATCTTGTTTAGGTATGGCTCTATGTATTGACTGTATGGCTCTTTGTTTCTCATTCGGTATAGGTATGAGGGGAGATAGCAGTACACTTTAGAAGAGTTGAGACAGTTTGGAATTGCTTGAGTTACCTTTTGAAGTACCATATTTAGTAGAATATCCCATATAATAGTTCTGCCAGTTCTATTGGCTAGTCTCGTTAGGACAGTTATTCTGTCTATCGTAGTTGTTGAGGTAAGAACTATAATCTGCCCGGTAATTCTTTGTTTTTTCTGCTATCTCGACTGCGAGTTCTGCCTCCGTTTGTGCTTTTACATTTGGTCTTGATAGGGTTGTTCCGTTCAGTTATAAGGACATCTAGCTTTCCGTATCTTTTTTAGAGTAGGTTTGAATAGCTTACCCTTTATCCCGATGTTGTCGGTAATCTGCTGTATATAGTACCCTTTTATTGTCTGCCTCTATTAGGAACATAAAGGCCCCGATATGCCGAGTGGTCGACTGTGTATGGTGTTATTTTAACTTCCTTAATGTAAAATGGCTCTTGGTCTCTTATATCTATTGTGGGGTGGGTTATCTTACCTTTTCTTGTAAAGCTAAAGACGGTTTCGATTATGCTCCTTGCTTGGTCGGACATATAGACAGGTATTGTTGGAAGTACCTCATTTATTCGTCCGTAATGGTCTCCGATGATAATGACTGACACATACTCCGAGAGTAGGTTGGCTCTCCTGTATTTAGTCCGTTCTATTTCAGGTAGTCGTAGTATATCATCTAAATCCATTCCAAAATCACACATTATCTTAGTACCTTTTGAGGTGGTTATTTCAGTTAAGGCACCGACCGAATAGTAGTGGTGCCTTTCAGAATTCTTATTTGCATAGGGTTGCCCCCTTAACTGTTCAATGTGGTTTTGATAGATGTTATCTTGATTTGGTCTGTGTCATAGGTCATATAGTGGTATTCAATACTATCTGTTTCGGCTTTTAATTCAAATGGTTCAAATTCTTTAACTTTAGGTACTAGGTTCTTTGGAATTGCAATTACAACTTTAATTGTTAGGTGGGGTGTTACTCGTCCGTGAAATCCTAGAATTTTATACCATTCTTGCCCTTGGTTCGTATGAAGTAGATTCAATAGAAAGATTGCTTTAGAAGTTGCATTTGCTAATACTGTTTCAAGGGTTTGTGTTTCTGTTATAGGTTCTATGATTGTTAGCTTTCTTATTTTGGTTCTTGTTAGAATATTGATATATCCTGTATCTTCTTTAGGGTTTAGATTGATTGGTATAGGAAAAAATAGGTTTTGATTGATTTTACAGGGTTGAATTCCTGTTAGTAGCTTGTCATAGGAACTTGTTTTTGAGAATTCTGTTAATAGCATACTTTCTATATGTGCCTGTTCATCAATCTTGATTTTAGGTTTCATCTCCTTGTTGAAATAGGTTAGGAATTGATTTGCCTCTTTAGTATTCAGATCGTGTTGCTTTAATTGAATATCACAATTATAGGTTCTCTTGTTGCTCTCGTCATATTCTTTGGTTGTTATTGTAGTATCATCTGTTGTTATTTCTATTGTTGCGATAGGTTGCCCTTGGTATCTTACTCCGAATTGTGAAGATGTTATCTTGTGTAGGGTTGACCTTCACTAGATAGAATTGAATTGCCTCGTAACTTTTGATTTGCTTGTGAAATTGGTCTAATAATGATTTGTTGTCTATTAGTGTTTTTGATTGTTCTTCATAGGTTTGTTGCCAGTCTTTTGATTGGCTAATTATCTTTTGTGCTTGTTCAATACTGTTTTGTAGTATCTTTTCATTCATAATAAATTACCTCCCATACCGTTATAATAACAGTATAGGAGGCTTATTTTCTAGTGCTGCACTATTTTATTGATTGTGTTGTTTATATGATTTTTCGTTTCAAACGATATATTTAATTTGCTATTGGGAATGAGTGTATAGATGTTCTTATATTCATATACGATTTATATATTTATTATTATATATAGAATAGAGAAGTAGCAACTTGTTCATTGGGTATATATCTAATTTTGGCACTTTAATTTTTCCCTAAAGTAAGAAAATGCTCGTGCCTAGTATAGTATCAAAATCTGCAAAATAAGATTTATAAATCGTAATTTTACTATGGTAGGTATGGCACCTATGGCAGATTAACTTTTATAATATGCTTTTTTACTATGTCAGCTATGGCAGGTATGGTAACCTTTAAATTTTTTAAAGTGTCATTTTTACCCTGTCAGGTATGGCAAGTATGGCAGAACTTGTTGCTTTTATAGAATTTCATTATCATTTATATATAATTTGGCTCCTGCATTATCTACCATTTCTTTTAACTTATCTACTAATTTTTCTCTATCTATGAAGTGTACTACCAGTTGAATTAAATCCCATTCAGACACAACATAGTCATAGGAATTTTCAATTTTGATTTCGTCTTCTTCTCCGTTATCATAGTATAGTGTGAAATAGTTTATATATCTTGCTCCGTAATCACAGGTTTTACAATGACCTTTAATATAGTTTTTGTCATATTTGACATTGATTATTTTCATTTTCTTGTTTTCCTTTACTTTAATTTTATATCTTAATTTTGCCATAATCTTATTTGATGTGCTAGTGCTTAAGAAATAAAAGTAAAGGGGGGAT
The DNA here is from genome assembly GCA_948471035.1 of uncultured Clostridium sp. Lineage (GTDB taxonomy): Bacteria > Bacillota > Clostridia > TANB77 > CAG-508 > RGIG8482. Next base: position 21,728 of record CAOKRC010000004.1, on the reverse strand, counting down.
AATTAAAGCCCACTATTGCTAGTGGACTTATAATGACTATTTTTATCATTGTTTTATCTCTAAACTCTTTCTATATTCTAAAATTTCCTGTAAAAAACTTTCAGGTTGAATTCCAGTAGAATTTAATGTTATTGCTATAATTTCATATCCCATCTTCTTATTAGCTAACATTAGCTTTTGTTTAATAAAAGATGCCTTATTCAAATATTTTTCTTCATTCTTTAATTTTACTAATATGAATTTATTAGATAACATTGAATTGATATATATATTATCAATATCTTTCCAAGGAATAAATCCTATTGAACTTACAGTACTGTTATCAGTTATTCCATTTTTATCCACTATCACTAAATCTGTATTCTCTTGACTTCTTTTAATAAAGAATATCATAAAATATCCAAAGAATATTACACCTATCAAACTTATTAACTTGAATATAAAATTTAATAAGTTTGATGTAAATAGTTCTTCTCCACTTAATAAAATCCATAATCCTATTAGAATGAATATTAACGTTCCAATTATATATAAGGTATTACCATTTGAATTTTGTCTAATTGTTAATTTATCTTTCCCCATATTATTTATAGAATTGCTATTTACTTGATTTGCATTTCCTTTTAATTCTTCTCCACAATAATTACAATAATTATTACTATCATTATTTTCTTTTCCACATTTATTACAATACATATCTTTTCTCCTTTTAAAATATTAGACTAAACCAAGAGTCTATTATAATTATTGGCAATGCTATATCTATCGCCCCTAATATTATTACCCATGTTATCATTTTTGTACTACTTCGGTTTATAACTGCCTGTTTGTGTGCAATTATACCTAAGATTACTGATATTATTCCAAGTGGTATTCCACATACAAATAGTCCTATTATTGAACATATAAGACCTGCTATTGCCATTGAATTATTAGTATTATTTGTATATCCATTTGAATTATTGAATTGATTAGTATTTCCATTATTAAGCATTGGTTCTTCTTGTTTTGGTTCCACACAAGCATTACCACAGTTAGCACAGAATTTTGCGTTATTTGGTATTTCACTTCCACAATTACTACAATACATTATTTTTCCTCCTATCTATTATGTTTTTTACAATATTCACTACCTCTTTGTGTTACATTATCACAACCTTTTACTTTGCACGTAGGTATTTGGTGTCCTTGACAATAGATACTTCCTTTTACTCTTATATTAGAACACCCTTCTTTATAACAAAATGCGTTTTCTCCTGTTTTTTCTGTTAATTCTAGTGAAGAAGTGGAACGACTTTTCTTAAACAAACCCGTATTAACTAATATTAGTATTAGAACTATAATTACAGTAAGAATTATCACTTTGTTTGGCTCCATTTTATGCCTACTTTCCTTTTCATTACATTCACTACAAATTGAATTTCCTTTTGGTATCTCTTTTCCACATTTGGTACAATACATATTCTATATTACCCTTCTTAATTCTATCTCAACTCTGTTCCTCTATAATCTAATCCGTCTAATATTTCTTGATGTATTCTCTCTTTTCTTTCTTGTTTCTTTTTATGATTTGATATAGAAGACATTGCTATCACTAATACGATAATGCTTGCAATCACTATTACGACAGTTTTATTCTTCTTCACAAATTCAATTATATTTTGAAGATTATCTGCATTTAGTATATTATTCTTATTGTTGTTTCCTGTTATTTCTTTTCCGCAATTCCCACAGAATTGGGAATTATCAGCTATTTCTTTTCCACATTTACTACAATACATATTATTTCCTCCTAATATAGTTAATCTCATCTTATCACAGCTTTTAATGTTTGTAAAGTACTACACTACAATATATTAAAGTTTTTTGTTTCTTATAATAAAATGCTTTTAGAATAAGTCTAGGAGCGTGATGTTTATGTTAGATAGAGAACTTTTTGAATATAAGAATTATGGTACAATTCAAATTGATTTAGATAGAATTATGAAAGAGAAGGAAGTTACCACTTATGAATTGAGTAGTAAAGCGAATATTCGCTTTCAAACTATACAGAACTTGCGTAAGAATAGTTGCAGTAGAATTGATTTCGAGGTCTTGGCTAAGATTTGTTATATGTTGAATTGTAAAGTAGAGGACGTTATCAAGTATGTTATTGATTAACACTTGGTAACGTCCTTTTGTTTATGCTTGATTTTTAACAACTTCACATTCTCGGTCAAACTCTTTGGCTAGAATAATTGAGAATACGAAGATTTGCTCCTCGATTTCTCCATCCATTTGAGAAGTTACCTCGCAATATTCGTTAAATAACTGTTTCTGTTCCTCCGTCCAGTCTTCTTGTAATTCATCTAATAAGCGATTTCGTTTTCTTCTTAACTTTCTAAACTTTTTGTTGTAATCGTCCAGTCCTTCTCTTATGGCATTATGCAATCCTATTATTAGTGGCACTTGGCTTAAATCAATGTACTTTTGTGTATTAGTACCAAATACTTTGTCAAATATTTCTAAATATTCTTGTTTCTTCTCGTTATCTTTCATAACTTTTACTCCTTCTATCTTCTAGGCTAATCTAGTAATACCACCTTTGGCACCTGCTATTTGAACACAACCAAATTCAGAACAATTGTCGTCATTTAAGTTCATAACATAGGCACAGGGCAGACCTTCGGTCAATTCGTCTCTGTCTCTTTTCCATTCATCTTGATTTGCTGATACGCATAATAAAGTTAGTAACTTTCCAAAAGTTGTACGTGTTAATATGGCATGATATACTAATATATTGTGTTCTTTCTCAAGTTGCTTGATTGTTTTCTCGTAATCTTGATTGTTACTTATCCAGTATAGCATAGCAGGAAATTGTTTATTAAGGTATTCAGAGTAATATAGGATATCATCTTTTTCAAACTCTTTTTTAACTATTCCTATTAGCCCAAATTTATCTTGTAGTATCTTTAGTCTTTCGATTGCCTCTATCTTCTGTAATTGTTTTAGGTCTTGTTTCATAATTCGCCTCCTTTCCAATTTTGATTTCTTTAATTATAATTCTGTCATAAGGGAGACGTCTTGTGCTTATTGTATTATAGTTCATTTCATAACTAAATAAATAATAAATTAGTGGGGGAATTATCCCCTAAATAAGCGAAAATAAGAGCAATAAATTTAAGGTTTGTTTTATTCCTTAATTTATTGCTCCATATTGACTATTTATTCAAAGATATTTTTTGTTTCTTTCTTTATCTCGTTACACATAACATAACCGAATATAAAGGCTTTTTCTGCCATTTCATCATTGATAATGCTTTGAATACATTGTGAACAATCTACTAATTGCATTTGCCCCTTGGTACAGGTGTTTTCTATTGCTTGGTCTATTTCGATTTTTGTCTTTCTTAATAAGCGATAGTTTTTGTCCATATTTTGAATTTCCCTCATAAAGTTAATGTATAATTCCATTAGCATTGGGTATCTTTTGGCTCTTTCATCTGAAGTAAATTCAAATACCTTGTAGAATTCTTCAACATAATCGTCAATACTTTTGACCTTCATAGCTTTTAAGTCTGCTACTACTTTGTTTAGAGTGATTTTGTGTGCCTCGGTTAGTGGCACTTCCAGTTTCTCTAAACATTCTTTCATCTTATTTTCATTCATAAATTACCTCCTTGGTTTCAATTTAAACTAAGTCGGATTCTATTACAAGTTTTATTAGTATTAGAAGTAGTTTAGACATAATAATAGACACCTTGTATTGGTGCCTTATGTTAATTTTTGAATGCTATTTTTACTCGATTAGTTTCTGATTTTATTGATATTACTAGGTTTGTTTACTATCCTGTGTAATGCAATGGAATGCAAATTGAAGTCGATACGGGTATCATTTTATGATAAGTTGTGTTAAGTACAAAATGAAATCATTGACCTACACCCCAGTATTTGTAACACTTTGTGTTATTCTGTGATAAGTAAAAGCACTCTGTAAGAGTGCTTAAAAACGTTCAAAAATGGTTGCGGGGGTAAGACTCGAACTTACGACCTTCGGGTTATGAGCCCGACGAGCTGCCAACTGCTCCACCCCGCGATGTTAATATTTATTATATAGCAATATTTTAACTCTGTCAATACATTATATTCAGTTATAACAAAAATATTCATTATTTTATAATTTTTTTATAAAATGAAAAAAATTATATACAAAAATACAATAATATGATATAGTTGAATGTACTATTAACCAAATTAAAAAGAATTTTTCAAAAAAATATGTACAAATTTAGGAAATTATGGTATTATATAATTGTATAATGTAGATTTGTAAATATTGTTATAAATAAGGAGGAAGATCAAATGAATAAAAAAATGGTTAAAGTTTTATCAACATTAGTTATAATTTTAATGCTTTTATCAACTGTATCTACAGTTTTCGCAATTTCTATACCAACAGGAAATACTAATGCTGCAGGTGCCGCTAATCTTAATAATGTAATTAATGCAATTCTTGGTATTGCACAAATAGTTGGTGTTGGTGTTGCTGTAATTATGTTGATAGTATTAGCTATCAAATACATATCTGCAGCTCCTGGTGATAAAGCTGAAATTAAAAAACATGCTGTTATATATGTTGTTGGTGCAATTATATTATTCGCTGCTGCTGGAATTCTAGGAATTATTCAAACACTTGCTAGCAACGTAAAATAAAAAAATCATATTATAATTTAGAACATAAAAAAGATTATCAGCACTGATAATCTTTTTTATTAAAAGAAGGTGACCATATGAAGAAATTTATTAAATTTACACTAGTTTTATTTTTAACTATTTCACTTTTAACTGGTGTGGTCTTTGCTGATGACCCTCCTAGTATATATACTAATCTTACACCTGACACTGGAGCAAATACTCTAGCATCACAAATAATATCTGTTATAATGTCTGTTGCTGTAGTAGTAGCTGTTATTGCTACAATTGTACTTGGTATAAGATATGTCTATAGTGCTCCTAACGAAAAGGCAGAAATAAAAAATAAAATGCTACCTTATATAATAGGTGCTATTCTTATATTCGCTTCAACAGGATTAGTAAATTTAGTATATATAATTGCTAAAGAATTTTAACTATAATATATAAGGAGGTATATATGAATAAAAAGAAAGTAATTGCAATAATATCTTTTATTTTGATTATATTATTTGCTCTATTACCAGTTGTTAATGCCACAGTTGCTGGATTATCTGTAAATACTTCTGGAAAAGGTAAAATTATAAATTTTGGGAAAAATTTAATTGGATTAGCACAAATAATAGGTGTTGGTGTTGCATCAGTAATGTTAATTGTACTAGCGATTAAATATATTGTATCATCACCAGAAGACAAAGCAGAAATTAAAAAACACGCTGTTGTATATGTTGTAGGAGCAATCTTTATATTCGCTGCTTCCTCAATAATAGAATTATTAAAATTATTATCATCTAATATCCAATAAATAAAAAACAAGAATAATTAAAACTTTTTATTTTAATCATTCTTGTTTATTTTTATTTTACCTCATATAAAGAAAAATATTTATCCTCATATATCAAATTTATATGTTCATCTTTTTCAAGTATTATATATAATACTTGATTCTTTTTTGCAATTACATGTGTTATACCATATTTATCAAAAATGCTTCTATAATCACATCTTCCATATTCGGCATTAGTTCCATCCTCAAAAATATTTACTTCTTTCCCATTAAATGTTGTATCATATAAATCAGCTCTTGAATCATAAAATACAGGTATTCCTTTGAATAATAAATATCCTCCAATTTTATATTCATTAAATAATTTAATATTATCTATATTAATATTATCCTTTATATACTCAGCCGCTTCTATTGGATATTCTTCTTGTCTTATATAATCATGACTTATATTAAAGTAATTATATATTGATATCACAGTTATAACAATAAAGAAAGTTAATATTAATTTTTTACTTTCAAATAAATTATTCAAATCTTTAAGTATATGTTTATCATTATTTTCTATATACTCTTGTATTATTTTAGGAATTATTAATGAAGAAACTAATATTAATAGTGAAAGTTGTCTTCTTGAATATAATGATAATACAGAAAGCCCAAGCAGCATAAAAAAATCTTTCAATTCTACTTTAACTTTTACAAATAAAGTACAAGAAATTATTAAAATAAATATTATAATAGCATTTAATTGTTCCATTATAGGAAGTGGTCCATGTTCAACAATATATTTAGTTGTAACTCCCATATATGTTTTTACTAAATATGTATATGGTGCTAGCCTTAAAGGTGTCAATAATCCACTAAAAACACAAATAATCATTATCATAATTAACGTTTTTATATTATCATTTCTATTTATTTTTATTTTATATGTATCTGTTATTTTTTCGTTTTTCTTATTTTCTATATATTTATTATAATATTCAATTTCTTTATTATATTTCTTTACTTTTTCTTCTCTATGTTTTCCTTTTAATTCATTCTTTAATCTTTTCTGATATATGTTTAAATATCTTTTTGCATTATCTTCATAATTTAAAAAAGAAAAAATATATTCAAATATATACGGAATAAAAAATATGAAAAACATTGGCCAAGTTGCACAATGTAAATTTGCAATTAAAACACTAATAATAAATAAAAATATTGCATACTTCTTTTGTTTATTTTTTAAAAATTTTTCTATACAATATATCTCTAGTAAAAATAATATATATGTAAATATTTGTGCCCTTGCTACCATATACATCTGCATTAAATATAATGTTATTATTGCTGTAATAATAGATATTATTTTGTTTATTCCTGATTTATATAAACATATATAAATAGACATTCCTAAAATAATAGTAAGTAATATAACCATTATATAAATACCATCAAAACCAGCTACCTTATAACAACTATATGTAATTTTATCAAATAGCCAATGTGGATATTCATATCGTAAATTTTCATGCCACGATAAATGTTCTTTCATGTCAATTCCAGTCTTATTCATTTGTTCTCCAACAGCAATAGTATAATATAAATCATTCTCAAATTCTTTTGAAACAATACCAATCGAAAAAATGATAAGTGCAATCAATGCTATTATATCTATTTTTTTTATCATAATGTTCTCCTTATATATTTTATACAATTATATACACATACTTTCTTTTTGTCTATATTATCTAACTTTTATATAATCTTCAATCTTTTTATATTTATTTTCTCCTATTCCAGCAACATTTTTTAAATCTTCTTTATTTTTAAATTTTCCATTTTCCTCTCTATATTGTATTATACTTTTTGCAAGGCTTTCTCCTATTCCATTTAAAGTTTGTAATTCTTCAGATGTTGCTTTATTTATATTTATATAACTAGTATTACTTTCAGTTTCATCTCCTTGCAATACAATTTCATCTGTTCCATCAGTTATATAATTATCTATACTCTTATCTTTTTTATTAGGAATATAAATTTTCTGACCATCTTCTAGTTGATATGCTAAATTTATTCTATCTAAATCTGCTTCCTCAGTCAAACCTCCTGCTTTTTCTATTGCATCAGAAATTCTACCCCCTTCGTCTATCTTTATTATACCTTCTTTTTTTACTTCGCCTGTTACATGTATAACAATTCTCTCTTCTACATCTTCATTTATATCCATATTACTGTTTTTAATTCCAATTGAATCTAATGTTTCCTTTTCTGTAGAATCAAATTTTTTCACAATTGCTATCATTATTAATAGAAAAACAAATATCAATATTATTATCAATTGTTTCCTATTTTTATCTATATATTTCTTTATTTTATTTATCATTTTATCCCTTCTTTCTATTGTTTTTTGTCGAAAAATAATGTATATTAAGTTTAGTTTAAAATTTAGGAGATTATTATGAAAACTATAAAAAAACTCATAAAATACTTTATAATAGTATTTCTCATTCAAAGTTTATGTTTTCCATTACTATCTTCTGCAAGTACTAAAGAAGATTTAGCAAAATTAAAATCTTCTGTAAAATCAGAAGCTGCAATAGTTATAGAAGCTACAACTGGAAAAATCATCTATTCAAAAAATGCAAATACTATAAAATATCCTGCATCAACAACAAAAATATTGACTGCAATAATAGCTATAGAGGAATGTTCATTAGATGATATGGCATTAGTTAGTGAATATGCTGTAACTTCTATTCCATCTGGATATACAAATGCAAATATTCAAGTTGGTGAAACACTTAGTATAAAAGATTTACTATATGCTTTAATGCTCGCTTCAGCAAATGAAGCTGCTGTTGTAATTGCAGAACATATCTCTGGTTCTAATAGTGCATTTGCAGATCACATGAATGAGAAGGCTACTCAAATAGGATGTAAAGATACACATTTTGTTAATGCAAACGGTATGCATAACAAATCTCATTATACAACTGCTTATGATATGGCTTTAATTACACAATATGCTATGAAGAATAAAATATTTAGAGAAATAGTATCTACAACATCATATACATTACCTGCAACTAAAATATATCCATATAATAGTAGAACTTTTACAAATACTAATTCTCTAATAATTGTAAACAAAAATAATGTTTCAAATAATTATTACTATCCTTATGCAGTAGGAGTAAAAACTGGATATACATCACCTGCTGGGAATTGTTTGGTATCAGCTGCAAATAATAATGGACTTGAATTTATTACTGTAATTTTGGGTGCCAAAGCTAAAGATGTAAGATATATAGATACAATTAATTTATTTAATTTTGCATTTAATAACTATTCATTTATTAAATTAAAATCAAAAAATAATTCTGTAACAAATATAGAAGTAGAAAATGCATCAGATGATACAAAAAAATTAAATTTACTTATTAACTCAGATATAATTGTACTTTCTAACATAGACAATAGAAACTCTAATGTTGAACCCAAAATTACTTTGAAAGATAATTTGTCTGCACCAATTGTAAAAGGAGAAGTTGTTGGTAGTATCACTTATGAATTTGATGGTGATACTTATAAAGCTGATTTAATTGCTTCTTCAGATGTAGAGAGAAAAGTAGATTTTATTTATAGTCTTTGCATAAAAATATTAATAATATCATTTATTCTTCTATTTATCACTGGAATATTAATAAAAAGGAAATTAAAAGTCAAAAATATTAGTAAAAAAAGAAGACATTTATATAAATCTAAAGGAGCCTAACTATCATGTTAAGCCCCTTTTTTATTTATATTTTATCTTGTCCAATAATAATTGTATAATCTATTTTGTAATCATTTGAATTTTCTATTTTTATATCTGCACCTTTTACAATTTTATCTATTTGATTTGAAAACTTGTCAGATTTACGTGTTCTATTTATTATTTTACTACTTTTATTTATACTTGTCTTTCCACCTTCAATAATATTATATCCATTTTCCTCAAATTTTCTTATTATTTTCTCGTATTCTTTACTTTTTCCTGTACCATTTAATACTTGAATTTTTAAATCCTTAATACTTATATTAGAATCATTCTCATTTTTCTCATTAAATAAGAACATTTCATTTATAACTTCCTCTGTCTTATTTTTATATTGTTTGAAAAACCATAATTTTGATGGTCCAAGTTTCTCTGACTCTCCTGGTAGTCTATCAGATTCAATATTTTTTATATCAAATTCAACTGCTGCTGGAATATATTTTAAAACTTCATTCATTTTCAAATTTGTATCAACATGGTCAAATACAATCTTTATTAAATCATTTATTTTTGTTACATTTTTTAGTTGTAATGTTTGTTTAATTGTTTCTATTATAAAATCTCTCTGAGTTCTCATTCTTCCATAATCATCTGATCCATAACTTGCAGGATAACTAGTATTATTATTATTTTTTCTAAATCTTAATAATTGCTCTGCCTTTTTTCCATCTATCTTTTGATATCCTTTTTTTAAGTTTATATGGAGATTTTGTTTTTTAGAATCATATTTCATATTTATAGGTACATCAAAATATACTCCGCCTATTTTATCTATAACTTTTACTAAAGCCTTATTATCAATTACTATATAATTATTTATATCTAGTCCTGTAATCTTTTCTACTTTCTCCAATGTTGCTTTTGGGTCATTTCCATTAGCAGCATATACAGAATTTATTTTATCACTACCTTTTGCTGAATATTCACTATTTCCAACAAAGGTATCTCTAGGTATTGATAACATAGATGCTTGTTGAGTTTTTGGATAATATGCACATACAATAATTGTATCTGTTAATTCTATATCTATATCTTTACTCACTCCCATTACCAAACAATAAATTGGATTTAAATTATTAATATCTTCTTTTGTCTGACCAGTTATCATCATGGTAGTTTCTTTCGCAAATAGTTTTAGCATTTCTTTTTTGTTCCAGTCAGTCTTTACACCTAAATATCCTATTAAAACTCCAGATAATAAGCATATTATAACAATCATTATTATTAAAATCTTAAATATTAGCTTAATAAGCCTTACAAGAATATTACTTTTCTTCCTTTTAGATTTATTTTTCTTTGACTTATTTTTTTTTACTTCCTTGTCCCTACGTTTTCTTTCTTTTGCTTCTCTCTCTTCTCTCTCTCGTATCTCTCTTCTACTCAATATATTCAACTCCTATATTGTAGATTATAAATCATATTTTCTAGATTATAACAAAGGATATAAATATTATCAAGAATTAATTTAAAAAATCCTATTCATAAGAATAGAATTCAGCTTTTATATATTAACTTTATTATAATATTTTCATTATATAATATCTTTCCTAATTTAGAATTATTTATACTATTATTACTTACATTTGTTAATGGTATTATTACTATTATTACTGCAAATAATATATAGTTTATTAATATTCCTTGTACAATACCATATAATATTCCTCCTAATTTATTAAATTGTTTTATTATTGGTATTTCTGTTATTATTAAAAATACTTTATTTATAATTATTAAACTAATTCTTATTGAAGTTATCAAGACAACAAAAATTACTACTTCTATAACTATTTCTGCAATATTTTCTGAAATAATTTCAGCTGTCTTTTCTTTTGTATCATTTAAAATATATTTGTTTGATAATTGTATTATTTGATTATCCGTTTTTTCAATATCTTCATCTTTAATCTTTTCAAAAATGCAATTTTGTATATTATCTTTTATCGGTGTACTACTAATTATAATATTTGTTATTGGTTTATATAAAATAACTGCTATAATTAAAGCAATTATAAAAGCAAATAAACTAATTATTACATTTACAAATCCACGTTTATATCCAATAAACATACACACTAATACAATTATTATTATAAAAAAATCTATTACTATACTCATATTTTCCTTTCAACACTAAAGTGAAACTAAATCTATTCTATCTTTATAAATTATTGCCGCTAAATCTTTTGATATAACTATATCTTTTATATCCTTAGAACTTACATATCTTTTCTTTAGCCATCCTTTTTCATCAATAAATTCTATATTTGTTCTAGAAACAATTGCTATTATATCATCATTTACTTTTAATTTTTTTACATTTCCATCTAAGGCATATAAATGTTCCTTACGATTATCTGAATTACATATTTTCATTCTATATTCAGATTTAAAAATTTTAGACGATTCTTTCTCTATTTTTACATATTCCCTTTTTAAACTAATATCTGTAAATAATGTACTATCGCTATTATTATATATAATTTCATGACCATTTTGTTTTACTTTTACTATATATGAATCAAACATACAAATAACATTATCTTTTTTCTGATAATTTATATTAGTTACTATATCTCCCACATCACCTGTATAAGTGTATAATATCGCATTATTTTTATCATTATGTGCTGCTTCTATCGAAATTACTCTTATTTTTGACTTTGCAGAAGTCCCTGAATAATCTACCTCAGCTATTGCTAACAATTTACTATCTTCTGAAATATCTGAATCCACTGCATAAGCACTTAACAAATACCTATTTAGGATTTTATTTCCATCTTTATCATACACTGTTATAATTGACTCATATCTTGTATCTGTAATAATAACAGAAACATATCCTGATTTATTAACACTTACGTTTGCTATTTTTCCATCTATATTTTTTTCCCATTTTATTGATTTATCTTTTATTAGATATATTTTATTTCCTCCTTCGTCTCCTAAAACCAAATATTTCCCATCAGAATCTGAAATTGGATTAGACAAAATAACATCAATTTGTTCTTCTTCTTTTCCTTTTTCTGAGTAAAAAGTAAGAATTCCACCATTTATTGTTAAAAGTCTATTATTAAATACTGATATAAAAGATAATTTTTCTACATTTAATTTAAGATGAACAGCTCCTTTTTCATTAATTTCCTTATTAAGAATATTTATTTCTACAAATTTTCTAAATTGACCATTTGCTAAATATAATGCTAATAATATTATTAATATTGAAATTATTATTACAAATATTGCTACTTTTAAATTTTTCCTTGCTTTTCGCAATTCTTTAAATTTTTTTAGTGAATATTGCTTCATATTATCTCCTATTTTTATTAGTATATTATTTATATCAATTATAAAAATTTTTTTCAACATCTTCTTTATATAATTATATAAAAATACACCACTGCTTAAAGTATCTTATACAATAAGTATGGTGTATTTTTTAATGTAAATCCCAATCTTCTTTTGTTGGTGGAAACCAACTTCTAAACCAGTTTAAATATAGTCATTTTTCGTCTGTGTCTTCCATTACTTTTAAATTATCAATAGAAAATCTTATGCATTCATTTATAAATTCGTTTACAGAACTTAAGTTATTGTCTAATACAATTATTCTAACTTTTTCTAGCAGTTCACTTTCTATTCTACAAGTAAATTGTTCATATTCTTTCTTTTTCTTACTTTTAATAACAAATTCTGGCATTTTTCTTTTCACCTCAAATTTATTTTATTACAATAATTAAATTTAATATATACTCTTTTTATATTCTTTTATAACTTTTTTGTTATTATTTGTATTGATAGTTTCGTTAAATGAAATAAATTTATAATTATTCTTACTTTATTACTTATAAAATCCTTATTCATATATATTTGTACTTTTCACTATAATATTAATATAACTTAATTTATCAATATTATATCATAAAATATAAATTCATTCATTATTTTTTTATTTACAATTTAATACATTTTATGATATATTTATTAAAAATATAAGACTTTGTGTTTATTATGACTTAAAATTATATAAATTTTTTATTGATATAATTTTATTTACATACAACATAAATTATTCAGGAGAAAATTATGTGTAAAGAATTTTATGAAAAATGGACAAAAGAGTTTATGGATTCATGGAAAGAATTAGATTGGAAAAGAACTTTAAATACATTAAGCAGAAATGTAGAATATTATGAAAATCCAATAGATAAGCCATGTTCTAATTTTGAAGAAGTAACAAATTTGTGGAATGTTATTTCTGATAATCAAAAGGATATTAGCTATAAATTTGAAATTATCTCATTTAATGAAAATACATGTATTATAAATTGGCAAATGACTAGGACACTTACTAAAACAAATACTAAGCAAGAAATAGATGGGATTTTTCAAATTTCATTAAATTTGGAAGGAAAATGTACTTTCTTCAAACAATGGAGATTTACTAAATAATATATGTTTTTTAAAATTTCTAATAAATTTCAATTTGCTAAATTACTTTGATAAAATAAAAAATCTCTGTTTTTTTCAATTTATCAAAGTAATAATAATAACATATTTGTTATCATTATTTCATAACTTATTAGGAGGTAATTATGAAATTGTCTGATCTTATACGATTACGTATAAAACATTATTTAACTATTAATAATATGAATGTTTGGACTTTATGCAAATATTCAGGTGTACCATGTTCAACAATCAGTACATTTATGTCTCATAAAACAGAATTAATTAAATTAGATACTTTACTTCATATTTGCAATGGATTTAATATAACTTTAAAAGAGTTCTTTTCAGATCCAGCTTTTGATACTGCTGAACAAGATTAAGTTCATTAATAGTTAATAATACAACTTTCTATTATAGATTATGTTGTATTTTTTTTATTTTAAAATAACTATTTTTTAAAATATTATATATAATAATTTTTAAATTTTTGTAAAATAATTGGAGGTGGAAATATGGAAGAAAAGCAACCAATAAAATTAAGTATTTTAACTGTTTTATTGATTATAGCCATTATAGTTATTGCTATCATGGGATATTTTATTTATAATCTTTCTACACAAAATAAATCATCAGAAGACGAAGTAAAATCTCTAAATGATAAAATTTCTAAATTGGAAAATTCTATTGAAAATCAAGAAGAAAAAATTAACACTATTTCTAATACAATAATTTCAAATACAGAAAATAAAAATATTGTTGACAATCAAACTAATACTGTAAAAAATTCTTCAGATAATAATTCATCAAAAACAGATTCTTCCTCAAAGAGTAAGTATTCTAAAATAACAAAAGAATTAGAAGGTGATGATTTATTTTTACTTACTAATGCTATTAATAATAATGATGGTACATACACATTAAAAGGAAAAATAACAGAAATTGATACTTCTAAAGAACAATTAACAGAATATCCTATTCGTAGAGAAACAAAAGAATATAGACAAATTACAATACCATCAAATACAAAATGTTTATATCTTACTGATTATGGAAATGAACTAACAACAGATACTGTTAAGAATGTATTTTCTAAAAAATTATATGATAAGGATGGTATGGGAACTTCTTTTAAATTTAATTTTAAGAATGGAAAATGTGTTTCAATTCAGCAAGTTCCTACTGGACATTAATAAAATTATTAATAAGAAAATGTTTCATTTTATTATAAAATGGCAGGGTAAAATCTGTCATTTTTTTATAAATTTATTGTTGACTTTTCTTTAAATTATTATACAATGTGTTTAAAGATTTGAGTTATAATTGCTTCTCTATAATAATTTAAAGAAAGGAATAAAACTATGAAAAAAGCAAATTTGGAACCTCACCATCACATAATTTCTATCAAAAAATATCATAATGGTGAATCTCTAAAAGTAACTGTCCGGCTTCCAATGCGGCTTGGATGGTTTGAGCGAGTAAGACTTAATGTGATTAACGCTGGAAACTTCGATTTGAACAGTGTTCAATATGATATTCCTCATTCTAGAAATGACGAATGTACTGGATATGCGATTTTTGAAACTGAAATATTTTTGGCCACAAGTGCACTGTATTATTACTATTTTTCTTATGATTGTAATGGACAGCATTTACGGCTCAAAAAGAAAAACATTACTGGTAACCTGTCAATTACCAAACAGGAATGCTTTAAATTGTCCATCAATTTCAGTGCACCTGACTGGGCAAAAGGTTCAACAATGTATCACATTTTTGTTGACAGGTTTTGCAAATATCCTTCACTTAATGTGACCTCTATTCCTGGTCGTACTTTTAATGACTGGAATGATAAACCTGTACTTGGTCCTAATTCAAATGGCGATTGGAATGTTGATTTTTATGGAGGTAACCTTTTAGGTATCATTAGCAAACTGAACTATATTCAAAGCATTGGTATTTCGATTATATTTCTTTCTCCGATCTTTTATGGTCAATCAAACCATTTATATGATACGATTGATTATACGATAGTTGACCCATATATTGGATCTAAGAAAGACTTAGAGAAACTTTGTTATGAAGCACATAAACGTGGTATGTACATCATTTTAGATGGGGTATATAATCATACTGGAAACAGAAGTAAGTAGTTTGATGAATTTGACGAATATGGCAACGGTGCCTATCATCACGAAAATTCACCATATCGTTCTTTTTACAAAAAGACCTGGCATAATTCGGAATCTTGTTTCAGTTTTTGGTGGGGTCAACATACTCTTCCAGAATGCGATACAAATGCTCCTGAATGGCAAAATTACATTACTGCTCCTGGTGGTATTATTGATCAGCTTTTTAATTGTGGGATTGATGGAATTAGACTTGATGTTGCAGATGAATTATCTGATTCTATGATTCAACAAATCTTGAAAGCAATAACCAGAAACAGAATTGATGGATTTTTGTTTGGGGAAGTTTGGAAAAATCCTATGCGAATGAACCGTGGATATATTAGTTCTGGCAATGGAATGCATTCAGTTATGAACTATCTTTTATCTGATGCACTGATACGTTTTTACAAGTATCGAGATACCTATAAACTTAAAGATGTGATTAATCAGATTCTAACAGAATATCCTATTGACACAATTTTAACTATGATGAACTTCACATCAACTCATGACATATCTAGACTCATTGAATTATTTGCTTGTAATGTATTTAATCCTCAAAGTGAATGGGCTTGGGATATGGATTATGGAAATGCTTCTGAATTTATCAAGTCTCATCATCTTTCAGAAGAAGAATACAACTACGGTAAAACAGTTTTGATGTCATATGTTGTAGCTTTAGCTTTCTTTCCTGGAATCTTCTCTATATTTTATGGTGACGAAGCAGGAGCACAAGGTTTACACAACTTAGCAAATAGGTCGCCATTTCCCTGGGGAAAGGAAGATACTGCTTTACTTGAATACTTTAAGGGTTTAATTAAAACTAGAAATAGTTACGAATTTTTGAAATATGCAGATTGTGAAGTACGTGAAATTTCGGAAAAGTATTTCAGCTACGAACGCATACTTGGAAATGAAAGAATCCTTGTTATTGTTAGTAGGTCTCATCACATATCAGAAATCAGTGTTCCTGAAGATTACGAAATAATATTTAAGAATAACGATAATTGTTCAAAATCTACTCTGCCTTCTTATGGAGCATTGGTGCTTAAAAATTAGTCTTTGGTCTAAGCCGCTAGCAATGCTAGCGGCCTTGGCTATTCATTTTATATACAATAATTCTCAAAATTAGTTAACTACATTTTGCTTGTAACATAAAAAAACATGTTAACAATAAAATATAAAATAATATTTATATTACAAATACAATCTTATCATGCAAATAAAAAGTCACTATAACTGTAGTTATAACAATTACATCCTATATAGTCCTCACCTGATCCAGTAAAGCACTAGTACTGCTTAATATTCTTATATATAATCTAAGAAAAGCTATAATTTCAAATAATTATATATAATTTTGTGTAGTTATTACAATATACTTGATTATTTCATAAATATAAATTGTAATTTTGCAGTTAGATATTATATTCAAATCCAACTTCTAAATATTCCTTTTCTCCTATTTCTATTCTTCTTTCTTTAATAATTTTTCCACCCATTTTAGTATAAAACTTTTTAGACGGCTCATTGTTTTTTAAGCACCATAATATCATTTTTGTTTTATTTTTAGTTTTAAATTCATTGATAACAAATTGAAATAGTTTTGTACCTAGTCCATTATACTTTAAATCTGATTTGACATATAATGCTGTTATTTCACAGTCAGTGTCTTGTATATCTGGTGTAAATTCATTATTATCACTATATCTACAAAATCCTACTACTTTATTTTCAAATTCTGCTACTATAAATCCATTTTTCTGATAATTGCTCTTAAACCTTTCTATTTTTTCATCCTTGTTCATAGAATTTAGAATAATATCATCTATAATTCCTTTATATGCTGTTTTCCACCCATCAACTTGAATTTCTGCAACACTTGGAATATCATTTTCATTTATATTTCTAATTATTATATCTTTCATAATTTTCCCTACAACTTATAATTTATCTTTCTAATTTCATATATAAAATTGGATAAGGATTTCCTTGTTCATCTAATTCTGTTCTTTTATAAATTTTAAATCCCATATATTCATAAAATCCTTTTGCATTAGGATTTTGTTCATTTACTGCTAGTTCGTTAACACTATAATTTTCTATACCATAGTTTAATAATTTTTTTCCTAGCCCATTTCCTCTTTCACTATTCTTAATAAATAACATTTCAAGTTTTCTATCTTCTATTCCTATAAAAGCAATAGGTATATTATTTTCATTTTCTATAATTACTAAATGTGATACTTTTTTTAATGCTTGTGGTACATATTTTTTTATATTTTCTATTTCTCCACTTGATAAAAATAGATGTGTTGCTTTTACTGAATCTTCCCATACTTCTAATAATTGATTTACTAATATTTCTGTTCTTTCTTTTACTTCAATTATTCTCATATCTATCTCCTTTATATATTAGTATTATAGCATAAATGTTTATTATAAAATATAATTTTTAAAACTATCTAGAAAAAACTAGTTTAAAGATCTATGTAATTAATGATATATAATAGTATATAAAATTAGTTTCTTCTAGATACATTTTTAAGTTTGTTTAGTAGAACCTCTGTAATGCTGTTTTGGTCTAAATAATTTTAAATAATATTTAATTAAAAAAAGTCTATTTTTAGACATTTTAAGATACTACTCAATAATTTTGAGTAAGAAGTGTTGGAAGTTACTATTTTCAACACTTTTGTAATTTTGTATGGTCGAGGTGAACTTTGCTAATGTCTGAAAAGTATTAGTAATACTGCATATTTTTATTTCTAGTCTATGGTAAAGTCTAGTAAAAATTATATTGCTAAATAATTATATATAATTTTGTATAATTATTCTTTCATAAAGATAAATTGTAAATTTGTCAAGATGGTTATAACACAAAAGACAGATAATATTCAAACTATCTGTCCTGCATTTTTTACTATTTTTTTAGTTGTAAACCATCTTTAAAAGCATTTCCCACTCTTTCAGTAACTTTATAATATCCATGAGTATATGGATCAAATGCAATGGCACTAACTAATTCTATATCAACAGTTTCTCCATTCATTACATTTTCATCTGCTGTTACATTAACTACTTTTCCTATTACTCCACATCCATATTCATCATCTTGATATTCTATAAATTCACATTCAAAACAAATAGGAAATTCATTTACAATAGGTGCATCTACATTTTTTGATTTTGTAGCTGTTAGACCACTATTTTCAAATTTATTTGGTGTATTGTTTCCTGACACTACCCCAAAATAATCTGCTTCTACAACATGTTTACTATCAGCTATACTTACTGTAAATGCTTTTCTTTGCTTGATATTTTTAACAGTCTTATGTGTTTCTGTCAAATTTAATATTACTTGATTTCTACTTAACATAGTTCCCCATGCTGCATTCATAACATCAATACTTCCATCTTCATTATATGTTGCTATCATTAGTACTGGCATTGGAAATATTGCTTCAGAAGTTTTAATATTTTTTCTCATTTTGAACTCCTCCTATATTAAAATCCTGTAAAAATTTTCGCAACTATTTTCCATCCATCTTCTTCTTTTTTTAACATATGAAAATCAACAAAATTATCTCCAAAATAATCTTCCATTGTAATTCTGATAACTGCAACATCATTTATAACATCTAAAACATCAATTCTTCCAGTTGTATTTGATGCACCTGCCTTATCAACTCCATCAAATAAAGTTTGGATAGGTTCTCCATTAATACTAGCATTTTTATGAAATGCTGGTTTCATTATTTCGCTTTTTCCTTCTCTACAACTGTCAAGGTACATTTGACCTACTCTTACTATTTCCTCATAATCTTTTAAATGAATCTCTTTCATTTTCATATACCTCCTAAAAATATTTACAAAAGGAGAGTGTAAAATGAATGATTGCATAGAAAAAGGTATAAATTTTGAAGATACTGGCTTTTCATATAGTATGTCCTTAATTTCTGGAAAATATAAATTACCTATATTATATTCTTTAGCCTTTTATGGTACATTTAGATATAATGAATTAAAACGATTTTTAAATCCAATTTCTTTTAAAACATTAACATCTAATTTAAAGGATTTGGAAAATTGTGGGTTAATTATAAGAAAAGAATATCAAGAAATTCCTCCTAAAGTTGAATATTATTTGTCTGATAAAGGAAAATCTTTAATGCCTATTTTAGATCAATTATGTGATTGGGGAGAAAAAAATAAACAAGATTAGCTTTCTTGTTTATTTTTCTTTATATTCCTCTATACAATTGGTATTTTCTATAATAAGTTTATTGCACAAACAACAACTACACCAATTAAAATTATTATCCAACCGATTGCTTTTTTATGTCTTTTAAACCATTCTTTTATTTTTTCCATAATACATTCCTCCTTTTTACAAATTACTATTTTTTAAAAACATTATATCATAAACTCTAATTAAAGAATATCGTTTTATGACACAAAGATAAGATATGTACCTTTTATATTCTTAAATAATTCTATATAATTTTAAATATAATAATATAATAGTTTTGATTTGTTAAGTAGTAGATTAGCTTATAAATATTCTTAAATAAATTTTAATCTTGTATCTTCCTTAAATTCTTTTCTACTTGGATTTCCTTCAACTCTATAAATTTTCTTGTTTTTAATATCATATATTACAGACCAAACTGTATCTGCATTTGTTTTTCTATCATATTGGCACATAAAACCATATTTGCCTGATAAAATATCTTTTGTTAATTCGATAGAAAAATTATTGCTATTTTCTTTTAAAGTATTATATGAGGCAAAATACCTTTCCTCAGCTTTCCAATTATCTATATTGTAATTATTATATTCTTTCATTTTTTCTGAATTGAATTCATTAGTTGTTGTTACAAAATTTTCATCTTTATTAGGTTTTATTATTTCTATATTTTCTGCGTTACACTCTGCAATTACAATATTTCCTATACTATCTGCAATAGTCAAAGTCTGTTGTGAAGCTATTGGCAAAGTTTTTAACTTTTCTATTGCTTCATTAGTAGTTTTACATTTTTCAAGTAAATATCTTACTAACATACCACTATTAAATCCTGCTTTTGTTATTGTAGGGTATATAAAAGTCAAACCAACTGCTAATCCATACTCATTTATTCCATCTTCTATTTCTACAAAAGCAGTTGTATTTCCATTAAAAGCATAGCTATTTTCTAATTTGTATAAACAGTTCATATATAAATTTTCTATACTTACTAAAAAATCGCTGTTTCTTCCAAAGATTATATTATTTTCATTTTTCATTGCTAGACAAGTACAATGATTATCAAATTCAAAGCAGTACATACTTAATAGAAAAGTACATAGATCTTCATAAGAACTTTTTTGTCCTTCTGCAATGCCTTTAATTTCTTCTAAAATCTCTGGATAATATTTTTCGTAAATAGGTAAGCATTGTTTTGAAAAGTTTTTTCTTTCTTCTGTAATAATAAAAGTATGTTTATTACTTATAATATTGTTATTCTTATATAATAATTCTCCCCACTTATAACCTGCGTTATAATGAGTTCCTTTAAATCTTCCATGATACATTTTTAATTTTCTCTCCTTTAAAATTTCTTGTAAGCACTTACTAATTTAAGTCTAGAAAATTAAAAAATTATTGTCAATACTCTTGTTTACTATAATAAATTCTTTTTTTCAAAAAAATATAGATTAGTTTAAAACTAATCTACAAATTGTAATTTGTTAAATTTATTATAACATAAAAGAACAGATAGTTTTCTGTTCTTTATACAAATACTTTTAATAATTAAATACTTTTTGTTAATTTTGTTCTTTCTTTTTTTCTTCTTTTTTCTTT